>PCVT01000025.1:6582-6971 GCA_002787075.1 Parcubacteria group bacterium CG11_big_fil_rev_8_21_14_0_20_41_14 | reverse complement strand
CTTTTACCTTTTTGTATTCGCTTGGGGTGATGCCGAACGCGGCTTTTGAAATTTCCGCGGTAAGAATTTCATAGTCCCTATCCTCTTGCGCGCCCCGCTTTTGCCATTCATCTGTGAGTTCTTCCCGAATGGCAATGCCACGCATGCGCTTTTCTATCCAGCTATCGGGATATCCTTTGAGCTTGTATAATATTCTGGTTCGCTTGGTTGCTAGTTCCGGATTTTCTATTTCCTGCACCCGCTCAAATCCGACTTTTGCAAGCCAGCGCTTGAATGGCTCTGCTTTGGGAGATGGGATAGATTGTATAATGCGGAACATGCCTTCTATGTCCGCGCAGTCGGTTTGGCGCATTTTGCCGTCTTCAGCCAACAATTTCAACTGTCTACAA
>PCVT01000025.1:3353-6548 GCA_002787075.1 Parcubacteria group bacterium CG11_big_fil_rev_8_21_14_0_20_41_14 | reverse complement strand
CCCTGGCTTTCATGGCAGTCCAGTATTTACTTGGCTGAGTGCTATCCGTGAGTACTGAAATCACATCAATAATCGAAAACCACCACTCGTTTTCGTAAAGCGTTTTTCTGACTTTTCTACCTTTGAATAATGCTATTTTAGTTGTTTCCATATATTTGATTTATTAGCGAGCAGATGTTATTAATTGCTTTTGATTGAATTTTGCCAGTTCAGCCCTGACTTTGTCTTCCATTTGTTCATGCGAAACCGCGCCAGAGCCCTGCAAAATGTGTCTTTTATTGAATCGCAAAAATTCATCCAGCTGGTTAATCCAATCCTTCATATACATCACCCGCTGTTCCACGCTCTGCAGTTCCGCAAAAGAGAGAAACTGCTCCACTAAGAGATTTAATCTTTTCAATTCCAGTTCTTGCAGATAATTCTTGGCAATGCGCGCCTGCTCGCGGGTAATAATCGAGCCGCTCCAATTCGTGAGCCCCATGTTCTCTTTCTCGCTATCCACTCGCGCGCTCACGATTTCCGCGGCCGTCAAGCCGGTGATGGCATAATGAAATTTGTTCTGCACTGTGGCGTAAAACAATTTGGCATAATCGGTTTTTGGATCATAATCCGCGCTGGTTGAAAACACGTCCCTGACTTTTTGGTAAAAGTTCGCCTCTGATGTTATAATGCGCCTGATGCGCTCTTCCCATTCTTCAAAATAACTTTTTTTCACCCTGCCTTCGGATAGGCGCTCGTCATCCATTGCAAATCCTTTGATGATGTATTCGCGCAATTTTTGGGTGGCCCAAATTCTGAATTGCGTGCCGCGCAGAGATTTGACCCGGTAGCCCACGGAAATGATAACATCTAAATTATAGAAATTAACGCTGTATATCTTCCTGTCCCTGGCAGTATGCTGGGATTTCCGGCATACTGAATTTTCGACTAATTCCCCTTCTTTAAAAATATTCTGGATATGTTCAGTAATGGTTTTTCTCTATTTATCAAAAAGCTCGGCCATCTGCTTTTGCGAAAGCCACACGGTTTCATCTTGCATCTGCACTTCTACCTTGGTCTGGCCGTCTTCAGTATTGTAGATGATGATTTGATTGCTTTTGTCTTGATTTTGCATGGTACTTTTATTATACCCGAATAAAAACCGAAAGTACAATGCACTATTGTGGATAAATAAACTTGCCCGAATAATCGGCTAAACCATAGCTTAGCCGATTATTTCAATTCATAATACACGCTCCGGCCTTGGCCTTTCTGCGCGATAATCCCCTCTTGCTCCAGTTCTTCTAGGTAGTTCGTGGCGGTCGCGTCCGACACGCCGAGCAATTGCTCAATTTCATTGTTCGCGATTCTTCCGTTCTGTTGGATATGAGAGACAATCACGTCTTTGTTCTCTTGTTTCTTTTTGCTCTGCGCTTGAGAAAATGATTTTACTGCTTCAGGGCGTTCGTCTTTTTTGGCAAACATCCGGCTGATTGCGAATCCGATGATGATGCCGAGGATGAGGATGATGATAGTTTGAATTGGCATAAGTGCTTAATGGATAAATTTATAGGCTAAAGTATAATTTGATTATCCACAGCTTTTCTTGACTTTATGATAGAGCTATGGTACATATAGATATGTAACGCAAGTTACCCTGCCCAAGGATTTGGGTCCGATATCCAAAGTTCCGCTTCATTTGAGGCGGGACTTTTGTTTTATAAATGTTATAAGTCCCTTGATTCTCTGCGCGTTTATATTCAAATCTGCTTTATTCTTTAAATCTTTCATGACATACCCGGAACTTATCAAAATTACCCTCTTCTTCTGCCTGCGGATGAATTCAAACAAATAATCAAAATCCGCGTCGCTAGACATAAGGCATAGGGTATCGTATTTATCCAAGAAGCGAATTGCGTCCACGCAAATTTCAACATCAAAATTACACTTTGGAATATAAATATACTTACCTCGCAAATCCTCATTTATATCTCGGGTTGTATTTTTTTCTTCTCCATCTTCAAGATAATGCTTTATCCTCTGAATCGGCTTAGTAATTGATTTATTAAAATTATCCCTAGCAAGCTTTGTTATGTGTATTGATTTTTTGTTTCGCAAATCAATGCCGTAATAAAAACGCCTGTTATCGGAAAATAGACGCAAAAATGACGCTAATTTTTCAATGCCTATAACTAGCTTATCTCCTGATTGCAGAGCCATGTCTTCAGCATCGCGCTCATCGCGTTCATACCAATAATTCACATTTCCAAAATCAACAAAGCTATAAATTCTGCCGAACTTTTCTTCGCTTATCTCCAAAGATGATAATGTGAATTCTTGTAGATCCATGATATAGTTATCCCTCTTGTTGGTTGGAATGTGACTTTGGAACTTTTGTTCCAAGATATTCCGCATCAATCTCCTCCATAATCCTCCCGGTTTCTATTTTCACGGTTTCCTCATGAGAAAATTTTGAGGAAATTGACTGAATATATTTTTCAAAAATATGCTTCATATTGCTTATATCATACGCTTCGTATAGAGAAAAATCAACCAAAAAAAATCCCCCATTCGCGCGGAATGGAGGAATTCTAAAAAGTGCACGGCCCCGTGCTTTATGAAAATTCAATCTCAGCGGCTTCAATATCGTCCTGCCGATCCGCAAGCCAGCGTTCCCATGTTGAATGATACTGCGAAAACGAATCTTTATTCGCGACAATATGTTCCAGCCACGCCTTGGCTTTCTCAATTTCACCGCCATCAAGCGCTTGCCGGAATTCCTCGGTATTGCCCATGCTGAACTTTTCTTTTAACTCCTGCTGGGTTATCTCTTTTTTGCGGTCCATGTACCACGAATCCCATGTATCATGGTATTGCGGAAAATCATCCTGATGCTCCGCAATATGCGCAAGCCATGCTTTGGCTTGTTCAATGTTCCCTTGCTTGAGCGCAACACGAAATTCCCCGGTATTTGCCATGCCGAATTTTTCCCGCAATTCCTGTTGCGTTTCTTCTTTGGAGCGCAGACCAGGATCTCTTGATTCAACATGCTCCTCTGAATTCATTTCTTCCTCCTGTGGATTGTACCCTGCTTCAGGCGATGATGGTGACATAAACGAACGAATTACTAGTAAGTAAATTTATACTACCCTTTCCATCCATAAAAATCAACAATAAAAACGGTGTCAGGTACTGGGGGAAAAGTACCAGACACCG
>PCVT01000025.1:1398-3294 GCA_002787075.1 Parcubacteria group bacterium CG11_big_fil_rev_8_21_14_0_20_41_14 | reverse complement strand
CACCGTTTTTATTGTTCAGAATGACGGATTGATTCATAACCCCAACTCGCCAGATATCCCCTGCAAAGCGCTGATCACGAACGCGATATGCTCATCCCCATCAACCCCCAGCTCCTCTATTCCTTGCGCGATTTCATCCCGATTTATTTTCGCGGCAAACGCCTTTGCCTTGAGCCGCTTCTTGACTGACTTTGGAGCAAGACCTTGCAAACGTTCCGGCCGCACCAAAGCGCACGCCACAATGAATCCGCATAATTCATCAACCGCGAACAAGCACTTTGCCATTTTAGATTCTCGGGCAACACCCGAATATACCGCATGCCCCAAAATCGCGTCTAAAACATCTTGCGAATAACCCATGCCTTTCAAAATTTCCACGCCTTTGAACGGATGTTCATCAGGATATTTTTCATAATCAAAATCATGCAAAAGCCCGACTGCTTCCCAAAGGTCTTTATCTTCACTATATTTTTTCGCGTATGCGGACATAGCCGCGGAAACCGCTTTGCAATGTCTGCGCAAAGATTCGGATGAAACATATTCCCGCAACAGCGCTTGTGGCTGTGATATATCCATAAGCATATGGCTATGATGTTTTTACTTCTTTGTGCGCGCTGTCCGCGCAATGGCACTCAACGAATTTCTGGCCTTTTTTGGAGCAGGCATCAGATCCGCAGGTTTCCGGCGCGCCATCGGACGATCCGGAACATTCTCCCGCGCACGCGTAATGTGTTTTTTGTTCTTCAGTTTGCATATAGTATTCTCCTTTTAAATTATTAATTATTCCTCCACAACTAACTTCCCAATCATGCCAAGCATGCGGTGGTTGCCAACTGAGCAATAGTACTCAAATTCTCCTGCCTTATCAGCAACAAAAATCACGCTTGAAGTTTGCGCTTGGCCCACGCGCTCGGTAGAGGCGTCAAACTCATCCACTACCCAATCATGAAACCCCTCATTACTTAACAAATTAACCCGCACTGTATCGCCTTTCTTCACGCGAATCTCTTTCAAAGAAAAATTAAAATTCGTTCCAATCACGTCAAAATTCTTTTGCTGATCCTCGGGCGCGTCCACTTGAAACTCAGGCATGCTGTTTTGTTCTTGAGCCATATCACCAATCACATCCGCATCATCGGACATTTGATTGTTCATGCGTTCGCTATTCGGCAGAATGGCATCATCTGAATCATTACTCAAACCGCGCACTGTCATATATCCAAACCATACTGCCAAAATTACTACAATGATAGTAATTGTCTTTTTCATGTTATTTTTTATTAATACTATTAGGCGCCTCTGAATACAACTCAGCAACTTTTTTCCAATCAACCACATTCCACCAGGATTCAATGTAATCTGGCCTACGGTTTTGATAGTTAAGATAATACGCGTGCTCCCACACGTCCACACACAAAATTGGGCTTGCTCCTTCGGATAAAGGGCAATCCTGATTCGCGGTCGCGACTACCTCAAGCGCACCATCTTTTTTCACGAGCCATGCCCAACCAGATCCGAACTGCCCGCTTGCGGCCTGCGAAAATTCTTCTTTGAATTCCGCGAATGATCCAAATTCTTTAGCAATAGCATCAGCCAATTCACCAGTTGGCTCGCCTCCAGCATTAGGCCCCATAATCTGCCAAAAAATATTGTGATTATAGTATCCGCCTCCATTGTTGCGCACCGCGTTGCGAATATTTTCCGGCACCGCGTCCAAATGGCTCAGAATGTCTTCTATGGATTTCTGCGCAGTATCTTCCACGCCATCCAAAGCTGCGTTTAATTTGTCTGTATAACCCTGATGATGCTTGGAATGATGAATCTCCATGGTGCGACTGTCTATATGTGGCTCCAGAGCGTTATATGGATATTCAAGTTTTGAAAGTTCAAACATAA
>PCVT01000025.1:1213-1355 GCA_002787075.1 Parcubacteria group bacterium CG11_big_fil_rev_8_21_14_0_20_41_14 | reverse complement strand
TAATAATACTGTTCGCTTCTATGCGGCAATTGATTTATAATATCCCTTGATATTATTATAGCAAAAAATCGGCTCTGTGCCGATTTTTTTGCGTTCCTTAATTCTTTTATAGATATATATATACGCCTAAAACTGATATGTA
>PCVT01000025.1:632-1165 GCA_002787075.1 Parcubacteria group bacterium CG11_big_fil_rev_8_21_14_0_20_41_14 | reverse complement strand
AGAGGAAGTCATTCAATCTACAAAAGTAGAAATTGGATATTGCTATTAGACAGCTCCCCAATCGTGTGTTGCTAATATCTACAAAAGTAGAAATTGGATATTGCTATTAGACTAGTTATCCACAGTCTATGCCCTTGAATCTACAAAAGTAGAAATTGGATATTGCTATTAGACCATACTATCAGAGAGATAATAGCGTAATCTACAAAAGTAGAAATTGGATATTGCTATTAGACACTCGCCATATATGGAGCGGAACGGGGATCTACAAAAGTAGAAATTGGATATTGCTATTAGACTTGAGTTTATACAGTCAAGCCAAGGATCTACAAAAGTAGAAATTGGATATTGCTATTAGACCCAATATGGCGAAGGAACAGAAATTACATCTACAAAAGTAGAAATTGGATATTGCTATTAGACAATTTTGGCAGGCGTTGGGAAAATCTCATCTACAAAAGTAGAAATTGGATATTGCTATTAGACTCGTTCAAGGCTAAGGGTTGACACCCGATCTACAAAAGTAGAAATTG
>PCVT01000025.1:0-397 GCA_002787075.1 Parcubacteria group bacterium CG11_big_fil_rev_8_21_14_0_20_41_14 | reverse complement strand
AAAAGTAGAAATTGGATATTGCTATTAGACAGCGGTTTTGGCTCTGTTAAGCGCAAAAGATGCAAATATCTCATTTTTAATGGATACGACTTTTGGCTTAACAGAGCCATTTTTGTAACCGCGGGTCATATAAAGACCAAGGTTTTCATCCAGAGGCTGACAAGTTGTGATGTCTAATAGAAACATATAAACTTCTACTTTCTACTTATTGTAAAAAATTGTAAAAGTACCAGAAACTACTCAAATATAACCACCTCTTTCTCGTCATTCTTCGCATATCCGTACCGAACCATTTTATCCTTGCAGGCCTTGCATAATGAAACCGCAATCACACTGTCTGCATTTCGGAAATGCTTCTTATATCTTAATTCTACCTCTTCCAAGATATTTTGCAAGA
>PCVT01000101.1 GCA_002787075.1 Parcubacteria group bacterium CG11_big_fil_rev_8_21_14_0_20_41_14 | reverse complement strand
AACATTTGAGTTGAGGTTGGAGAATCCATAACGCCAAAACTCAAGCACGGAGAAATTTTTGTCTCCGACATTTTTAAATTGTTCAGTGCCCGTGAGTTTACTCACGGGAATTCTTTTATACATATTTTTGGACGGTTTTTAGTAACAGGTCAGGTAGCAAAAAGCTCCTAACCAGGCCGATATACCCCGTGAGGCATACCCATACCCCTTTCGAGATATGACCGTCCAAAGTAGCTCTGATTAGGAGTTCTTTACTTTGGACGGATTTTCGACCATATCCTTTGGAAATTCCAAAGGGGTTAGGTCGACGACTTATTCAGTTGTAACTGAATTGTAGCAAAAAACTTGCTACAGCTCCATTCCAGCTTACTTTTGGAGATTTGTGTAGCTCGGTTGTCTACAGGTGTGGACAACGACCTTTTGAAAAATCTATTGCATTTATTTGCCAATGTACTATGATATATGTAGTACATTGAAAACATAAAGTATTGCCTTATGCGCGTAGAGATACGCGACTGATTGCTCACGCATTCAATGAGTCGAGGGAGGTTGCCAGACAGAAGTAAAATTCTGATCAAGGGGTCTTTGACGAAGGTAACAATACAACCAAAACTGGTTGCTGTTGTTGCATTCGTTAAGTATCTCTGCTTCCTTTTCTTATGCACTAACACCAACCACTGCGGTTGGTGTTTTTGTTGTACTGATTATCAATTATTAATCACACAACTATGGCAAAGAAATTAGAGTGGCGTACTGAACGCCGAAAAGTGAAGAATCTTATTCGCTACGAAAAGAATCCTCGCTCATTATCAGAAACCCAGCTTGAGGGGTTGAAGCGTAGTCTCAAGAAGTTCAACGTCGCCGAGCTTCCGTGCATCAACACGGACGGCACATTGGTAGCTGGCAACCAGAGGGTACTTGCGCTCTCCCTTCTTGGTAGAGGCGAAGAAGAAATTGAAGTACGGGTGCCGAATAGACCGCTCACGGAAGCAGAGTTCCGTGACTATCTCCTTACCTCAAATCGCTCGGGTGGATCGTGGGACTTCGAGAAGCTTGCCGCTGAGTTCGATCTTGGAGAGCTTCTCACGGCAGGTTTTGATTCTCTTGATCTGTCGAATATCTATGACGACAACCTTGAGGTCAGTGACGACGGGTTTGACGAGGATGAGGAAGTTGAAAAAGCAAAGGACACCGACATCAAGCACGGAGACTATTTCGCTCTTGGACGTCATCGGTTACTTTGCTCAGACGCGACCAAAACTGAGAGCGTTCAAAAATTAGTGGGTAATGTAAAAGTAGATCTCATCAATGACGATTTGCCGTTCAACATTGGTCTCTCATACGACAAGGGTGTCGGCAACAAAGGCAAGTATGGTGGTACCACCAACGACAGTAAATCTGACGCGGAATACGAAACATTCGTGAAGTCAGTAATGCTGAATGCGTTATCAGTAGCGAAGCCAGACGCGCACGTGATGTTCTGGTGCGACGAACGCTACGTGTGGTTATTCCAAAAAGCATATCGAGAGCTCGGTATTGATTCTAAGCGTCTTTGCATTTGGATTAAGGACAATCAATCACCCACACCAAAAGTTGCCTTCAACAAGGTAACCGAATTTTGCGTGTACGGAACTGTTGGCCGTCCTTGGCTTAACGATAAGATCAAGAACTTGAATGAAATCCAAAACAAAGAAGTCACTACCGGCAACCGCCTTACCGACGACATACTCGACCTCTTCAATATCTGGCTGGTGAAGCGATTGCCGAGTTCCGAATATCAACACCCGACTCAAAAAAGCCCGACTCTGCATGAGAAAGCCCTCCGTCGTTGCACTCGTCCCGGCGATGTCGTACTTGATCTGACTGCCGGATCAGGAAGCATCCTTTCGGCGTGTGAACAGCTCAAACGCACCGCGTACCTTTGCGAAATGGAGCCAGTATTTTGTCAGGTCATTATCAATCGATTTAAGAAACTCAACCAATATGAACAAGTTATCAAACTCAATTAAGTACGGCGAGGCATTTCACCTCGGGAATCACCTCCTTCTCTGTGCGGACTCCCGCAACAAAGACATGGTTTCCAATCTTATCGGAAAGCACAAAATCAAGGCGGTAATAATTGATCCCCCTTACGGCGTAGCCGTAACCGAAAGCAAGGAAGGATTCCAAACACTAGCGAAGAACAAGGTGATCGTGGGTGATCACCTCCAGAGCGATGAGGAGTATCGAAAGTTCACCCGCGACTGGATCGAAGCGATACTTCCACACCTTGAGCGCAAAAATAGCTTCTATATCTTCAACTCGGACAAGATGGTCTTTGCGCTTCGTGAGGGCATGCTTGAAGCAGGTATTAAATTCGGACAGCTTCTGATATGGGTCAAAACTCACGCCGTGATTGGTCGTATGGATTATGCGCCCCAACACGAACTCATTGCGTACGGATGGTACGGCGTTCATGAGTTTCTAAAGTCAAAAGATAAGAGTGTCTTGGTCTGCCCAAAACCAAACAAGAGCAAAATGCATCCGACGACCAAACCACTGGATCTCATTCGTCGACTCATTCTCAACAGCACACGCATCGGGGATGTGGTGTATGACGGCTTCCTCGGATCAGGTACGGCATTGCTCGCGTGTGAACAGACAAAGCGCGTCTGCATCGGCGTCGAAATTGATCCCGAATATTGCCAGACCATTATTGATCGATTCCAGAAGTTAACTGGGCTTAAAGCCGAAAAGATATGAGCAGGCGCGACACCATCAAAGCTCGACAGAACAAACTCAAGGAGGCATTCCTTGAGCAGTTGAAGCGTACTCCGACCATCGAGACATCATGCCAGAAAGTTAGTATTGCCCGAGCAACCGTGTACCGATGGATTAAGGCAAGTAAAAAGTTCGAGAAAAAGGTCGATGAAGCCCTTGTTGAGGGTAGGACTTTCATGTCTGACATTGCCGAGAACCAGCTCTTCTCTCTCATCGGAGACAAAAAAATTGAAGCGATTAGATTGTACCTTTCAACTCATAATGCTCGGTACGGCAACAAGCTCGAGCTGTCTGGCAAAGTATCCACCAAAGATGAACCATTAACTGACGAGCAAAAGACCCTCATTAAGAAAGCGTTACGACTTTCATCGCTTCACACTTATGGCAAATCAAAAACAAACAAAACTCATAGAAAAAATCCTCAAAGATAGGCACGTACGTAAGGGGGTTGTTACAAAAAGCCTTGATTGGTTTTTCTCTGTCTACTTCCATACCTATATCAAGTATGAAACAGCTCCTTTTCAAGAGGAGATTATTTCCATTGCCGAAGATCAAAATATCAAGCTTGCCGTTATCGTTGCCTTTCGTGGTTCAGCCAAATCAACCCTTATAACCACTGCATCGGTACTTTGGTCGATTCTTGGTAGTCCACAAAAGAAGTTCATTATTTTGTTAAGCCAGACTGAACAAAAAGCACGACAACATCTGCAAAACATTAAACGTGAACTTGAAAGTAATGACGTACTTCGTAAAGATCTGGGACCATTTGATGAAGAAAAAAATCAATGGGGTTCAACAGCAATTATTATTAAAAACTTTAATGCCAAGATTGTAATTGGTTCAGTGGAACAAAGTATTCGTGGTCTTCGATTCGGAGAGAATCGCCCCGACCTCATAATTCTTGATGATGTTGAGGATACAAATTCTGTGCGAACACAGGAAGGCAGGAATAAGACATACGACT
>PCVT01000199.1 GCA_002787075.1 Parcubacteria group bacterium CG11_big_fil_rev_8_21_14_0_20_41_14 | reverse complement strand
GACCTTTATTCGCACCCGGTACAATGTAGCGGTTGAATCAAGCAAGTTCACAATAGCAGGATTAGAAGCGCTTGAAAACACCTGTTCAGAAGGATCCCCAATAGTGCCAGAAGTTGACCAAGGAATAATCTGAACTTGAACCCATTCAGTGCCAATTCCAGTCCAAGCAAGCTTGATTGATTTTATGGGATTTGAGAGAGAAGACAGTGAAGAATCAGCATCAAACAAATTAATCTCTAAAAAATCATTTTTATCAATATCCTTTGTTAAACTCTGGACATCTTTGGCAATGGTCCTGTCCCATGTGCCTGCATTTGACAAAGATCCGCTTGAAGACATGCTTGTGATGGCTGTTTCATTTTTCCGAATCTCAAACAAAGCATCCTCAACCCCGCTTTCAGCAGCGTAATAGGCGCGAATTCCATTGTCAACGCTGATTGACTGCTTTAAATTCTGCATGGTAATAACAGCAAAACTGCTCGCGCCTGTAACCATGCCAGCCATGATAAGAATTGACATAAGCAATAAAGAGCCGTCTTTGGATTGTATTATTTTATCTAGCATATTTACGGGAAGAAATTGTTGTTTGCAAAAAAGTTGAAGGAATATTTTCTCCAGCAGCTTGGTTGCTTTTCGTGGCCATAACTATTGTAACTTTTGGCTGGATATTAACGCTTGGATTCGCTCCAAAGGGATCAGTTGAAGGAGAAAGATAGAATTTCAATAAATCAACATTAACATCAGGCGGAGTAAGATCAACCCAAGTTATTCCATCATATGAAAGCTGGGCCACCCCATGGCCTTCTGAAATATATCTCCTAAACCATACTTGATTATCATCCGCGTCAAGCAAAACTAAAACATCCTGCGGATTTGAACTTATTGTTCCTCCATACTCGCTAGAAGAATAATCAATACTGCCGCGCCTAATTTGCTGAGCCATTACTTCCATGGCAAACCGCGCGTCTGACTGGACTTCGCTTATTGTTTCAGTAACTCTTTGCGATTTATTAGAATACGAAAAAATAGTTGTCATGGCAGTAATTGAAGTCACGAAAATAGCCATTGCAACCAGGATTTCAACTAGGGTGAATCCTGAATTATTGTTTTTATTATACATATTGTAAATCATAGTCTCATCAACGATAAGATTGCCACGGTCGTGATTACACTCCCTGGCAATGACAACTGTCAACGCCAATTAAAAAGACGCTCTTCTGCTTTAATTTCAAGCAATTTGCCTCGGCTTTCCCAGCTAACTATTGATTGAACCCGTATGCCGATTTTCTCATCAACGCCACAGCTTGGAACTACTGTTTTGTCATCGCAGATAGAATAAAGTTCAATAATCCTGCGATACCAAGTTAATTCCGCGTTTGTCGGGGTCGTATCCGCGCTCTGGAACATGGCGCCTATAAATTCCGGGTCTCCACTATTTGTGCGCCATACGCGCGCTTGATTATGACTAATGCTGTCAGCTGTAAAATCTATTGACCAAGAATTTGTTTCTGGATCAAACAAAGGCGCCGCGATTGTATCGCTGCCAGAAGATAATGAATCATCCCAATTATTGCAATCTAAAACACTATCCACAATTTCGCAAGAAAGCCAGTTTGTGTCCCGCATATTGCGCACAACTTCAATGCCTTCGCGCGCCAAATTCACGGCAATCAAGCGCTCTTGCGCGTCTGAAGAAGAAGTTTGATTGGAAATAGTAAGATTCATAGTTCCAACTATGCCAGTAACAATAATGCCAATAGCAATAACGGCTTCAAGAAGGCCTTGGCCTTTTTCGCATTTAAGTTTTGGGTTTTGGGTTTTCATATTATTCTACTCTTATCTGCCCTGATACGCGGTAAATAATTACATTTTGGATAATTTCTGTTTCTGAGGCGGAAAAAACAACTTGTTTTGAGGGATCAGTTGTAGCGCCATTAAAGTACACATCAGCATCAGGAGACGAAAAAAGAACATCCAAATTTCCTGTGGCATTAAAATAGGCGTTTGAAACTAAATCTTGAGTATTAATTTCTTCTCCTGCGTCATACGCGTGATCTCCATTATTGTCTCCGAATAAAATAAGCGTGTTTGTGTCAGATGAATCAAATCTAATTCCATATCCGCCAGAAGGAAATGTCCCATTAGCAAGAAGCTCTCCTGAAAGCGTCATTGTTTGGGCGCGCCTCAAAAAATTAGCAGCTATGTTCGCGCTTTGGCGCACTGAATCGCCTCTTGCTCCAGCTCGAAAATTTATCAAAACTGATGCTGATATTAGGCCGAATATGGCGATTGAGACCATTAAATCAATTAATGTAAAGCCAAAATTTTTCATAAATAAATAATTTTCCTGATTGTTTGCGGGGATATAATTTTTCACTGCGCCGACTCCCCGCCGAATTGGCCACTCGGAAGCGTGCTCGTTCAAAATTATATATCCGAAACCAGTCTATATCAACTAATCAGCCCCACATACCATTGCCAAATTTGGCTTCCCCAAAGCCAAATAATAAACCCAGACGGCAAAAGCAAAGTTGCGAACGGCAACCGGCTTTTAAGAGTTTTCATTCTTAAAATAATTAAGACTAGAGCGATTAAAGATCCTCCAACATAAGAAATGCCCAAAGCAAGCCATATAAGCGGATATCCAACTAAAACCCCAAGAAGAATTCCAATGCGTATATCCCCTCCTCCAACCCATTTTCCTTTGGAGAGAATAAACTGGATTAAAAACCAAGCTCCTCCTATAATGCCTCCAAAGATTATGGATTTTGCGTCGCGCAATATGAAAAAATTAAGCAATCCAATTATAATAATTCCAGGGATAGCTACTCTATCCGGTACTAGATACGCGATCGCGTCGTAAATGAATAGCACTGTGAAGAACGAAACCACTATTATATACAGCGATATATTAAGCATATCAACAATGAGCATTCCGCCCAGCACAAACAATAATCCAACTCCAATCTCTGCCAAAAGATATTGCGCTGAAATTCTTTGAGCGCAGAACCTGCATTTTCCGCGCAAAGCCAAAAAGCTTATAATAGGAATCATGTCATACCAATGCAAACTTTTTTTGCAGTGCGTGCAATAAGATCTGCCAGAAATAAATGTTTTTTTCACGCTCATCCTATAAGCTATCACATTCAAAAATGAGCCCCAGGACGCGCCCAAAAAAAGCAGAAAAACAATAAGAATTATGTGCATAAAAAATGTGTTTACTGATTTTATTATACCACAAAACAACAAATTGAACCAAAAAATAGCCTGGCCTTGTCGTTTTCCGATGAACCCGCGGCCTTGTCGCTCCCTTCGGCAGGGTCGCTTTTCGGATCAACCAAGCCAGCGACAAGTCCGCTTGGAGCGAACCTGCCGCTTCCGTCCGCGAACATGCCGCTTTCTGATGCGGCCTTGTCGCTCCCAGCGGCAGGGTCGCTTTTCGGATCATCCCGCGGCCTTGTCGCTCCCTTCGGCAGGGTCGCTTTTCGGATCATCCAAGCCAGCGAC
>PCVT01000132.1 GCA_002787075.1 Parcubacteria group bacterium CG11_big_fil_rev_8_21_14_0_20_41_14 | reverse complement strand
CTGAAGCATTATTGAAAAAGAAAGTTGATTCAAAAGAAGATAAAGAATTTATTGAGGAATCACTTAATGTCATTGCGAGGGAACGATAGCGACCGTGGCAATCCCGTGTTAAATTCTGGGATTGCTTCGTTCATGAGTACATTCGCTCGCAATGACAATACATTATGACAATCACTCCAAAACAATACGCTACTGCCTGGTATGAATTATTACAGAATAAAAAAGCACCAAAAGACATCAACAAAAAGATGCTAGCACATCTATATAAAACCGGCAGATTATCAAAGCTATCTGAAATTCTTCGTAATCTAGAGGAGATTGAGCATCAAGCGCAAGGAATTGAACATGTAATAGTAACAAGCGCAAGAGAAATGACAGACGCTATAGCAAAAAAACTGGCCAAGGAAATCTTAAAAACAGATGTTACTGTATCAAAAGAAATCAATCCAGACTTGATTGCTGGCATTCAGATTGAGACAAAAAATAAGCGCTGGGATTTAAGTTTAAAAAATCAATTAGTATTACTTTCAAAACAACTTATTTAACACGTCATTCTGAACAAGGGAGACCCTGCGAAGCAGGGCGATCGCAGTGAAGAATCTCGTCCATGACGCATGGGCGTGATTCGCGAGATCCTTCACTTCGCTCCAGCCTGATTACAGGCAGTCGCTCGTTCAGGATGACGATACATATTTATGGACTCAATAATAGAACAACTAAAAAAAGAAATTTCCGGATTTAAGGCCGAGATTGCGGAAGAAAAAATAGGCACAGTAATTAATGTTGCTGATGGAATCGCGATTGCCACAGGATTATCTGACGTGGCTTCCATGGAAATGGTGGAATTTGATGATGGCGCTATCGGCGTTGCCTTGAATTTGCAAGAAGGCCAAGTTGGAATTATGGTGCTTGGCGAATACCGCGGCATTTCTGAAGGCATGAAAGTAAAAGCATTGGGAAGAATTCTTGATGTTCCTGTTGGAGAAGAGTTGATCGGACGGGTGGTTGATCCTCTTGGAGAGCCAAAAGACGGCAAGGACTTAAAAACCAAAAAAACATATCCAATGGAGCGGGTTGCTCCTGGAGTTATTACTAGAAAATCAGTTCATGAGCCAGTGCAGACCGGATTAAAATCAATTGACGCAATGGTTCCTATTGGCAGAGGTCAGCGCGAACTTATTATCGG
Source organism: Parcubacteria group bacterium CG11_big_fil_rev_8_21_14_0_20_41_14 (assembly GCA_002787075.1). GTDB lineage: Bacteria > Patescibacteriota > Patescibacteriia > UBA2169 > UBA2169 > CG1-02-41-12. The sequence continues at coordinate 2,572 of PCVT01000132.1, read as the reverse complement.
CGACAGGCAAACCGGAAAAACCGCGGTCGCTATTGATACGATTCTGAACCAAAAAGGACAGGACATGACATGTATTTATGTTGCAATTGGACAGAAAGAGAGCAAAATCGCGCAAATTGTTGCTCGCCTAGAAAAAGCAGGGGCAATGGATTATACAATTGTTGTTTCCGCGTCTGCTTCTGAATCAGCTGCTTTGAATTATCTTGCGCCGTATGCCGGATGCTCTATGGGCGAATTTTTCTTAGACCAAGGCAAAGACGCTTTAATTATTTATGATGACCTTTCCAAGCACGCTGTTGCTTATCGGCAAATTTCTTTGCTCTTAAAACGGCCGCCGGGACGCGAGGCCTATCCTGGTGATGTGTTCTATTTGCATTCTAGACTTCTTGAAAGAGCAGCTAAGTTGAACGAGGACAACAAAGGCGGATCCTTGACTGCTTTGCCGATTATTGAAACACAAGGCAATGATGTATCAGCCTACATCCCGACCAATGTGATTTCCATTACTGATGGCCAGATTTACCTTGAATCAAACTTGTTCAACAAGGGATTTCGGCCAGCTATCAATGTTGGGCTTTCTGTTTCCCGCGTGGGCGGCGCGGCACAGATTAAGGCAATGAAAAAAGTTGCCGGCTCTTTGCGCTTGGATTTGGCGCAATTCCGGGAACTGGAAGCGTTCACGCAATTTGGCTCTGATTTAGACGAGCAAACGCAAAATCGCCTAGAGCGCGGAAAACGGCTTGAAAAACTTTTGATTCAGCCGCAATATTCCCCTCTTCCAGTGGCGCAACAGGTGGTCCAAATTTACAGCGCAACAAATGGCTTAATGGATGATGTAAAAGTTGAAAACATTTCCGAATTCGCAGATGGATTGTCCGAATATGTTGAACAAAACAATCCAGAGCTTTTGAAATTGATTGATGAAAAGGGAGAATTTGATGAGGGCTGGGAAAATGGTTTGAAAAAAGCAGTTGATGATTACAAGTCAATCGCTGATAAGGAATGGTTTGTTGAGAAGAAAGAAGAAAAATAGATTTATGCCTGCATTAAAAAACAAAATAACTGTCATCACGGGTGCTGCTTCCGGCATCGGTAAAGAAGCCACAAAGTTATTCGCTCAAGAAGGCGCTATAGTAAATGTAATTGACATAAAAAAGATATCAATTCCGGAAATTAAAAAAGAAAATATTTTCCGCGCTGATATTTCGAATTACAATCAAATCAAAAACATAATAAAAAAGATTGTCAAAAAATATAAAAAAATAGACATTCTAGTGAATAACGCCGGTGTTGCATATCCAGGCACCGTAGCTGACACATCGTATAAAGAATTCACATCAATGTCAGATACAAACTTTCAAGGTGTATTTAACTTAATGTCATTGGCCCTACCCCATATGCGGAAACAAAAGAAAGGCACAATAATCAATACAGCGTCTGATTTGGGGTTACAACCGACTAAAAACGGAGCTGTCTATTCAGCTACAAAGGCTGCAGTGGTTCAACTGACTAAATCGTCTGCCTTGGATGAAAAAAAATATAATATAAGAATAAACGCAATCTGCCCAGATGCAGTCGATACACCTCTACTAAAAAAATTTAGAACAAAAAAACAAATTAATACAATAATACAGAGTATGCCACACGGAATACTTTCCCCACAAATAGTGGCAAAAAAAATACTAAGTATGTCGCGAAATTCCTACAAAAAGACAGGACAAGCAATCTACGTCAATAAATAATACCTATGCCAGCCAACACCAAAGAAGTAAAACAGCGGCTTAATTCCATCAATAACACGCGCAAAATTACTAAGGCAATGGAATTAGTCGCGGCCGCGAAAATGCGCAAATCAGTTGAGGCTACTTTGCGCACTAGAAATTATCATGCTTTTGCATGGGGAATTGTTGATAGATTGATAAATTCACAACTTTGGTTTGATTCAATCAGCCCAGTTAAACGGTTCTTTGAACCCAATCGAGTCGGCGGGCAGGCAGGAGAGAGCAATACTCAGGAACACACCACACTTATTGTATTCACATCTAACCGAGGCCTATGTGGAGCATTCAATTCAAACATAATCAAACTAGCTGCTCCCTACCTTAAAGAAAACAAGAACACAGAACTGATTACTATTGGAAACAGAGGCGCGTCCACACTCACTGCGCTGGGCAAAGAAATAAAGCTCGCGTACCAAAAAAACGACACAGCGATTGAGGATTCATCTGTCAGGGAAATTATTGACCATGTATATTACAAATTTAAAAATGGAGAAACCGACAAAGTCCTAGTCGCGTATACAGATTACAAAAGCGCGATTTCGCAAAACGCTGTTTTAAAACAATTATACCCTTTTAGCCGAACACAGCAGTTTGGGCTTGGACAAAATGATACTAGCCGAAAAATGGAAGACATGAAACAAGCGCCAAAAAATCTTGAATATTTGTATGAACCAAATAAATATGATCTTCTTGAATATTTGGCCTTGCGCATCGGGCAGGCGGAATTGTATCAGGCGCTTTTGGAATCAAACGCGTCAGAGCATTCCTCAAGAATGGTCGCCATGAAAAAC
>PCVT01000050.1 GCA_002787075.1 Parcubacteria group bacterium CG11_big_fil_rev_8_21_14_0_20_41_14 | reverse complement strand
TCCGAACTTTCCGCTCCGCATCGTGCCGCTTCGCATCTTTGGCTTCAACGCCAATGCGAATCGGTACATCCAGCAAGCGAAAGCGAACCAATTCCGTGCTCTTGAGGCGTGGCTTGCAGAAGTGCAACGGCGTTTCAGTGCGACGGAACTTTCAACTCCCATTACCGAAGTGAACATCAGGAGGTAACAGATGACGCAGACGAAAAAGACACTAGCTCACTACGCGGTGATGCGTTCGCTTGAACGCTCACCGCAAACCTTCAAGCAACTTCTTGAAAGTTGCCACTCGCTTTTCCCGGACCAACTTGCATCGCTGCTTGGCGAGATGGAGACGAACCATTTTGTTTGGCGCGACGGCGAGGAGTATGAGCTTGATAGTTCAATCCCGAACCGATGGCGCAGATTTTACGCTGACTGGAACGAGAATCTGGATCGAGCCTACACTTCGCTATCGGCAATCATGGGGCGGATTCATCTGCCTCACTGTCTCGATTACGAGTGGTGGTTCACGCACAGCGGCCGAGAAAAGGTTGCGGAGCTTTTACTCCATAACAACCCGCTACCGACACCGGAATCCGTAGTTTTTCTTGGCTCGCCGCTTTTCGGAGCGTTCGTCTCCGCTCTACTCCCAGAATCGAAGATTTACATTCTGGATAAGAGCGACGCGACACTTGAGACGATCAAGAAAGATGTCGATAGTGAACGGGTACACCTTATTCACTACGATGCCGAAGAGTCTCTGCCACAGGAACTGGTTGGCAGCGCCGACATGGTTTTCTTCGACCCGCCGTGGTAGGTAGATTACTATGACCTTTTCCTGCGCCGGAGTATGCAGTTGTCCTACGGCCGCTACGCAACGATTGCGTTCGTTCTCTTCCCGCTTCTCACGCGCCCAGCTTCGTTGCAAGAGCGCAAACAGGTGTTTGAGATTGCGATGTCGTACGGATTGAGTCTTGTCTCGATGGAGACGCATGTCGCCCACTACTACACACCGCAGTTTGAGCAGGAAACTCTTGTACGTAAGGGAATCGAAGCGAAAAACTGGCGGCGTGGCGACTTGGTAGTGTTCATCTCCGACGGAACTCACTTGCCGGAAAACATAGCCTTGCGCGTGGAAGAAGGACAATGGCGAGAGCTGATTGTCGGCAAGGTTAAAGTGAAGGTGCGGGTTAAGGATGAAAATCCTGACATTTATATCACGCCTGAACTTCTGGATTTTGCCGACGGGCACGTCGCTCTTCCTACGGTCAGCCGCCACGATCCGATTCGGAAAGAAATCGATCTCTGGACTTCAACTCAACGCGGCTTTAAGATAAAGGGGTGGAGGGCGATTTGGAAAATCGTCGAAGGTATTCGGGATAACCTCTCGTTTGAGGAAATCTTCGAAAGCATTCGGCGGGAATATCCGAACGCCACAATCCCTGAATTAGAAAAGCCGGCGGTTGAGGTAGTCTGGCGAGAGCTTCAATCCCATCTCGGAGGCTA
>PCVT01000145.1:890-1047 GCA_002787075.1 Parcubacteria group bacterium CG11_big_fil_rev_8_21_14_0_20_41_14 | reverse complement strand
TTCGCTCCCAGCGGACTTGTCGCTTGCGCGTTCAATCGAAAAGCGACCCTGCCGCTGGGATTGGGAGCGACAAGGCCGCGAGCAAAAGCGGCAGGTTCGCTCCCAGCGGACTTGTCGCTTGCGCGTTCAATCGCTTGCTTACTTAAATTACATCATC
>PCVT01000145.1:0-861 GCA_002787075.1 Parcubacteria group bacterium CG11_big_fil_rev_8_21_14_0_20_41_14 | reverse complement strand
CTTGCTTACTTAAATTACATCATCCCCTGCTCCTTCAAACTTGTATAGGATGATCTGCCGATAATAACATGATCAATCAAAGCAATGCCAAGAAGTGCGCCAGCGTCTCTTAATTTTAGCGTGACTGCCTTGTCTTGCTCGCTTGGCTCACTCTCCCCAGACGGATGATTATGCGCCACTATCACGGCGCTGGCTGAAAACTCAATCGCGGCCTGATACACTTCGCGCGGATGAACAAGATTAGCGTTCAAAGTTCCGATTGAAACTACTTCATCATGAATTAACTTATTTCGTCCATTAAGATAAAGCCCGCGAAAAACTTCTTTTTTCATTTTTTGCAAATCTTTCAAATATTCATAAACATCATCAGCTCCGCGGATAGTGGGCATTCTTCCTGTATCTTCTTGATAAAACCTGCGCCCAAGTTCAAAGCAAGAAATAATCTGGCATGCTTTGACTTTTGGAATTCCAAGTTCATCCATTAAACGCTGAACATTGCGCTCTTTGATAATTGCTTTTGACCCATACTCCTGCAGAATGCGGGAGGATAATTCTAAAACTCCTTCGCCTTTGTATCCTGTGCGGATGATGATGGCCAAAAGTTCCTGCGGACGTAGCGTGTCTGGGCCATGTTCCATGAGTCGCTCTTGCGGACGCTGATTGAGCGGAAGTTCTTTTATTTTGTATTTTGTTTTTCCTTGCATACCTATATATATCATATCATGTTTTACGCATATCAAAAAAGCGGCAGGTTCGTCTTTTGCTGCAGGTTCGCTCCCAGCGGACTTGTCGCTTGCGCGTTCAATCGAGTTCGCTCCCCACACCCGCGGCAGGTTCGCTCCCAGCGGACTTGTCGCTTGC
>PCVT01000170.1 GCA_002787075.1 Parcubacteria group bacterium CG11_big_fil_rev_8_21_14_0_20_41_14 | reverse complement strand
TTTTGGCGGGGGTGGATTTTTTCTAAAATGGAAAGGACATTTTTCTTTTTGGGGTTCTGCCCTCCAAGTATTCGGGCAGGTGGCGGGACAAATGCGGACGAAGTTTTGGCAAAACTATTTTTTGGGGAGGAAAGGATTTGCCAAAACTTCGGCTGATTTGTTTTTGAATTTGGATGTCGCAAATGGAAAAGGAGGGGTTTGGGGAGGAATTTTCCATTTGCTCCGCTGTTTTCTTTTGGCGAATTTCGGGCGGGCTTTTTGGCTACACTACATCTTTCCTATCAAATTACATTCGCGCAATCTCCACCAAATCGATTCCTCACTTACATCAAAAATTTGTGCCATATTTTTTACATTCTTATTTCCATTTTTGATTTCTTTGTTTAAGAATGCCAAAGGCATAAGTAGTTCTGCGGCAAATTGATTAGCTTCTATTTCTTCAGGTTTCTTGCTATTCAAATCAAAAATGGAATTTCCGTTGGTGTGTCCCATCATGAAATGTCCAATTTCATGCGCAACTGTGAATCGTTGACGATGTCGGTGTTGTGCTTGGTTGTAGCCAATCGTAGCACTATCGCCACGCGTTACTTGTATTCCGTCAGTATCATCACCAAAAGCCCAAGGATAAACAGATAGATCAGAAGATTTCTTAATCTGGTTTACAACATCTTTAATCATAATCGGGGGGTTACTCACACCGACATCTTTCAAAAGTTGCCTTGCAACTTTTCTAGCACTACCCACCCTTGGTTTATTCTGAATCTCATCCATTTTTCTTATTCTTTACAAAATCAATGAATCCCAAAATTTCATCTTGGTCTTTCTTTGATAGATTGCTGTCTGCCCTAAGCGCAAAGCGAATATCCTGCTTTTCTTCTATCCCAAGAAAAAATTTGATGTCGCGTTGCAAAAAATCCGACATTTTTTCTAAGTCTTGAACTCGCACTTTCCTTTCTCCCGCCTCTATCAAAGAGATAGCTGTCGCAGATTCAAAACCTACCGCGTCAGCGAGGTCTTTTTGGGATTTTTGGGCCGCTTCGCGCGCTTCGCGGATCTTTGACCCTATAAGTTTGTTCCTATCTTCTGGGTTTTTCATATTGGCAGTATACACTTATCAAAACGATTTGACAATAGAGTTATCAATCTGATATAATGGACATAGCAAAGTGGAAACCTGCATAAAGGTCGTCGAGTGGAAGCTTTGCGGTAATAATCTAATCATTCCGAAAGGAAAAAATAACATGGTACAAGCATATAAAGGTCCGCATCAGTACAACGATAAGACTGTTGGCGATTGGAATTCCAACGCGATAGGAATCTATTACTGCGGATACCCTAGCAACAACAGCCTATCAGTTCTCTATGTTGGTAAAGGTGTTGGCGATGCAGGTATTCGCGGTCGCTTGCTCGATCATCTACGCGATGACTACTGGCCAGATGCAACTCATTTCGGCTATTGCGTTTGCAGTACTGCCAAAGAAGCAGAAGACTTCGAGGCGAGCGAGATAAATCGACTGCAACCAAAGTACAACAAGCAAGGAAAGTAATGCCACGAAACTGTCAAAAACAGAATCAAGGCGGGACGAGGGGCTAGATGAACACTGGCTCCTTTTCTTATTCCGTACTTGTAATTATATTTTAACTTGTGTATACTATAGTTATCATTATGAAATCAACAAAACCCCAAGCAAAACTCAATTTATTTTCCAACGACCCAATTGAAAATTTGGATTTGAAAAATGCTTTTTTTGGTTCACACTTAATAACATACATCGGGAATAAGCGACGACTCTTACCATTTTTATATAAAGCATTTTTAGATATTAGAAAAAAAACTGGAAAAGATAAATTGATTATTTTAGATGGTTTTGTTGGAAGCGGTTCCACCGCTCGTCTACTAAAAGCGTTCGCAAGCGAACTTCATGTTAATGATCTTGAGGATTATTCCGAAACAGTAAACAGAGCATATCTCGCTAACAAATCAGAAATTGATTTTGAGAAACTAAACGAGTACATCGTTTGGTTAAACAAAAATAAACTCAAACTAAAATCAAAAAAAGCGGGCTTTATTGAAAAAAATTATGCTCCTAAAAAAGATAATGATGTTCAAGAGGGCGAAAGAGTTTTTTATACAAATACAAATGCAAAAATTATTGACAATATCCGCAGGTTAATTGAGGAAATACCAGAGCCATACAAAAATTATTGCCTCGCCTCTTTAATAGTAAAATCTTCTGTTCATAATAATACATCGGGGGTTTTTAAGGGCTTTCATAAAAAAAATGGTATCGGTCATTTTGGTGGTCAGGGTGAAAATGCGCTTCAGAGAATAAAACAAGAAATATCTCTTGATGTTCCAATTTTTTCAGATTTTGAATGCCCTGTTTATATCCACAAAAGAGATACAAACGAATTAGTGAAAGACAAAAAATTACCAATTTTTGATTTGGTTTATTACGACCCACCTTATAATCAACATCCCTACGGCTCTAACTATTTTATGCTCAATATTATCAACGAGGGCAAGCCTCGTGATATACAAGACGGCGTTAGCGGAATATCAAAGGAATGGAATAAGTCAGCTTACAACAAAAGAAATATCGCCGAAAAAGCAATGGAAAATTTGCTGGAAAATACGCGGGCAAGGTTTATCGCTATTTCTTACAATGACGAGGGAATAATCCCAATTGATAATTTCAAGTCAATTTTATCTAAGCATGGGGAATGGGAACTTATAGACCAAGACTATAATACTTACAGAGGATCTAGGAACTTAAATGGTAGAAGTATAAAAGTCAAAGAATTGTTGTGGATTCTTGAAAAGAATATCTAACGGAAGTGATATTTTATCGCCTCGTCAGCAACACCAGTCATAATCTCCGCCATTTCTTCTGTAGACCAATCTTCATATCGAAAAAACATTGAAACTGGCTCAAAGGGCAGATGTGTTTTTTCTATGAAGATTTTATTTAGAGGAAAAAAATCATTCATGGTTACGACACGATCTAGAATTGTCGAACCTTCTTGAAAATCATAACCGCTCCCAAAACAAACAAAAGGAATCATGCTCTCCGCTTTGAAAATGGCTCGTACTCCTGTGAGATTTTTTCCTAACCTTTCGATAGCATTTCCTTTTGCTTGTTTTGGCAAACCCTCATCCGCTCTTTTGTCGTTTGTTCCTTGATGTTTGACTTCGGCAACAAGAATTAACTTTCTATTTCCTTTTTTATCAGTAGCATAGAGAAAACCTCCATCTGGTTTTATAAAACTTTCCTCCATAACTTTAGAAAAGTCATTTTCAAATTGCGGATATTGTGAGGATAAGTCGGAAATAATTTTAGTAAGGGAAAGTTTTTTTGAATGTTCAAAAGTTAGATCGGGGTATCTCTTTTTCAAAATAGAAATCATTTTTTGAACCGCTAAATCAACATCGCTATCCATAACTTTTGAAATGGAATTTTTAATACTGTGCTGATTTTTGTTTTGTCTTAAAAAATTAGAGTTTGCCATAATTACATTTTGGTTATTTCATCAATAGAAAGTTTTAACGCTTTAGCAATTTTTTCTACATTTGTTAGGGTGATATTTTTCTCGGCACGCTCAATCATGCCTACATATGTTCGGTGAACACCTGCCCTGCCTGCTAATTCTTCTTGCGACAAACCCAAAAGCAGGCGTTGTTCGCGTACCTTATTCCCAAATTTTATCAAAACATCTCTTTTCATATTGATAACTGTAGTATACACCCTTGCATTTTTTACCTCTACATACTATAGTTAGCATATGGATTTAATATTTTTTAGAGAAAAGCCCGCCCGAAATTCGCCAAAAGAAAACAGC
>PCVT01000062.1:2338-3896 GCA_002787075.1 Parcubacteria group bacterium CG11_big_fil_rev_8_21_14_0_20_41_14 | reverse complement strand
TGAGGAGACGGTACACGCCTTGAATGTATTGCGACAAATCCGGATTTTCAGGCACAAACGGAAGCGGAATTTGGAGTTTGGCGACAGTACTTTGCGGCACATCATCCGCGCCAGCATCCCCGTCCGTGGCGCTCGCGAGTATTGGCGCAAACACGAAAACCGCACTGATTAATAAAAGGGATATTTTTTTGATATTGATTTTCATAAATGTTGTAAAGTAATCTATTCGTTAAGTCGCGGATTATGCGGTATACTTTAGCGACCCTGCCGCTGAGATTGGGAACGACAAGGCCGCGAAGAAAGCGACAGTGGAATGGCTCGGAAAGCGACCCTGCCGAAGGGATTGGGAGCGACAAGGCCGCGAAGAAAGCGACAAGGCCGCGGACGAAAGCGGCAGTCGAATGGCTCGGAAAGCGACCCTGCCGCTGGGAGCGACAAGGCCGCGCGGACGAAAGCGGCAGGTTCGCTCCCAGCGGACTTGTCGCTGACGAAAGCGGCAGGTTCGCTCCCAGCGGACTTGTCGCTGACGCGAAAAAAAATAATCTATAACTGTTGCGAAACAGTTGAAACAATCATAAAAACAGCAAACATGGTCAAGATTAGAGCGATTATTATTGCAATAGCGATAATAATATACTTTTTCGGACCAAAGAACCATTTAGCGATTTTAAGAGCGCCTTGTGCCTTTTTCGCGGTCGCGGCTGCTTGGGTTGCTTTTTGGCGGCTCGCGATCATTCTGCGGAAGCGGTTAGAAACTCTTTGCTCATCCTGCGGGCCTTGCACATCTTCATCCTCGCCTTGTTCCGGGCTTGAGCCAGGAACCATATTACCAACGATATTCGCGTCTGTTGGGTCAGCAACTTGCTCGGATATACGCAATCTTTCTTTTGCTTTTTGGCTAGTATTAGAATTTAAATCTTCTGGCCCCATATAACCTTATTTACTTTCCAATGCCCAGTATTATCCTGAGTTAGATATACGGAAGCATTTTGCTGATATTGGCTCATAGATCCTGCCTGCTCTTCCTCGCGATTCAGAACAACAGTGAATATAGCATTCCGATTTGCCAAGGAAAACGACTCCTTTTCAATGCTTGCTATGGAAGAATCAACAGAAAAATACGAATCTGGAATAGAGGCAGTTTTTTTGTAAGCATCCATTTCTTTTGCCATTGAATCAGACATAAAAGAGCGCAAATCGTCAATATAGGAAAAACGCGAATCAGATGAATAAGTTCCAAAACGCTCAATAAAGAATTCAGCTAAATCCTTGGCTTCTTTTTCCAAAGGAGAAAAATCAGAATCTTCGCCGAAAATAGCAGGATTCAAATCAGAAAACTCTTGCGCGTTTGACGCGTCAAAGGTAGCGCCTTCTGGAAGCCCTTCGTCCTTATCCGGCAGAACTACTTCTTGCTGTTTTGATGTATCAGGCGCGATTTCTTTTGAAGGAAATAAATCAAAAATTATCGCGACAAGTAGCCCGAATATGACTATGGCTGATGCTATGATTATAATTGCTTTTGTTTTTGGGGACATAGTAATATAAATAATGACAAATT
>PCVT01000062.1:2157-2320 GCA_002787075.1 Parcubacteria group bacterium CG11_big_fil_rev_8_21_14_0_20_41_14 | reverse complement strand
CCAGCGGCAGGGTCGCTTTTCGATGATCCAGCGACAAGTCCGCTGGGAGCGAACCTGCCGCAATCACAAGTCCGCTTGGAGCGAACCTGCCGCTTTACGCGGCCTTGTCGCTCCCAGCGGCAGGGTCGCTTTTCAATGATCCAGCGACAAGTCCGCTGGGAGC
>PCVT01000062.1:0-2099 GCA_002787075.1 Parcubacteria group bacterium CG11_big_fil_rev_8_21_14_0_20_41_14 | reverse complement strand
GGGAGCGAACCTGCCGCAATCAGATGCGAACCTTCCGCTTTACGCGACCTTGTCGCTCCCAGCGGCAGGGTCGCTTTACGAATTCGCGAAATCTTTTTTTGCTTGTTCAATCTCAAGAAGCTGGCGCGGATCAGACGTGATAATTTGATCTTCAGTGTAAGATGCCACAACCTTTATAGCCGCGTGCTTATTTCCGGCGAAAAATATCCCTTCTCCAACGCTTCCTTCAAGCAAAAGAAACTTCTCACCCTCAGTAAGCAAAAACGTCTTGACCACATTATCAATGGATGCCGGAGATTGCCTTAACAATAACTGCAAAGCGCTGTTAGTAACAATTGCTTGTCCATATTGATTGCCTAGAAAATCATTCACATCCTGAGTAATAGTTGTAACTCCAAGATAATATTTGCGCGCTCTTTTTACAAGAGCAAAAATGAATTTCGCGCTATCATCATGCTGCATAAGCCACCAGGCCTCATCAATCACTAATATCCTCTTTTTCAAAGAAGAGCGCACAATATTCCAAATATAGTTCACAATAGTGTAAACAGCCATTGGCCGCAATTCATCTTCCAAATCTCGCACTGAAAATACAACAAGCTGATTGTTAATATCAACATTGGTTGGCTCATTCAAAAGCCCGGCAAAAGTTCCTTTAGTATATTTTGCTAATCGCTCAGAAAGGCCAGCCCCGCCTTCCATTCCTTGCAGAATTTCTTGAAAATCCTGCATTAAAGGAGGGGTAATTGATGCTAAATCGCTTTGAGCTGTAATATCTTTTTTCGCGAATGTTTCAAGCAAAGCCCTGTCAACAATGGAATCTTCTTGATTATTCAGATCTCCAAGCATGAGCCGGACTAATCCTTTCAAGGTGATAACTGAACCCCGAATAATATCAGCTGCTCCGCTTTGATCGCCGACCGCTTTTGGAAGATCAAATGGATTAATTTTTGATTCAGAATTCAAAGAAATGTTGATATACGCGCCTCCGACAGCTTCGGACAAATGCTCATATTCGCGCTCTGGGTCTATTATAATCACATCAGTTCCCATCATCATAGATCGCAAGACCTCCAGCTTTACTGAATAGCTCTTTCCAGCTCCGCTTGTGGCAAACACAACGCTGTTCGCGTTTGGAAGAGAAAACCTGTCAAACAAAATCAAAGAATTATTATGCCTGTTTATGCCATAAAGAATTCCTGAATCAGAGCTTAAATCAGAAGACACGAACGGGAATGAGGACGCAGCCGGAGAAGTATTAAGGTTCGCGCTTATGCCAAGCTCGTCATTTGCCAAAGGAAGAGTTGAATTAAATCCTTGCTCTGTCTGCCAAAGAGCGCGGCGCGACTGGACTAATTTTGAGCCAAACAGCATTTCCAATTGCTCAGTGAGCTTGTCTAATTGCTTTTTTTCTTGCGCGTAAATTGTAATATATAGCGCGTATTGAAAAAAATGCTCAGTTCCTTGGGTTAAAGCCTCTCGCAATTGCTCAATATCTTGCAGGGCTGTCTGGCGCATTGGGTCCCTTGGAGCGCCTTTTTCCTGATCTTCTATTAATTGCGCTTCTAAATTTCCTACTTTCTTTTTTAGCTGATTTAACACGATGTCCGAAGACACTGGATAAAAATACATTCCAATATCCATTGTGGCTGACAAATTAATAACTGGCGAAAACCAGCCAACATTAATGTAGCGCGGATATTGGGTAATGAATAATGTGCGCACTAATACGCCATTAAGTTCAAGATGGTCTGCTTGCACGCGCATTGAAGCAGGAGCGATTATATCGCGCACTTTTAATTCGCCTTGTTCATAGGCCTTTTCTGATTCAATAATTTCTTGCGCGTTTTGCATTGTTTGTCCTGATTGCGGATTATTATTTTGCGCTTGGTTTTGATTTGTGTTTTTTAAGTCAAACATAGTAAGTAAAATCCAAATGTCAAATTTTCGCGGACTTGTCGCTCCCAGCGGCAGGGTCGCTTTTCTTCCGAGCCAGCGACAAGTCCGCTGGGAGCGAACCTGCCACTTTCATCCGCGGCCTTGTCGCTCTCAATCCCAGCGGCAGGGTCGCTTTGTTTTTCCGCGCAAGCGACAAGTCC
>PCVT01000205.1 GCA_002787075.1 Parcubacteria group bacterium CG11_big_fil_rev_8_21_14_0_20_41_14 | reverse complement strand
TTCATAGTTTATCGGGTCAGCTTTAATCTCCTTGCCTCGGACAATGAGATATATCTTTTCAACATATTCTGCCGCCAAATTCAAGCCTTTTACCGCGGCGTCACCGCTGCCGACGAGCGCAATTGTTTTATTTCTATACAATGGGCCATCACACGTAACACAATAACTGATACCATGTCCTGTTAGTTCCTTCTCATTGGGCAGTCCGAGACGGCGCCTTTCAGCTCCTTGTGCCAAAATAATTTCATGAGCTTGGTATACTTCATTTTTATCAGTAGTGAGTTCAAAACAATGTTCGGATCGCGTTAAAGCAATGACTTTGCTTTCTACAATCTGCACCTGCAGGGCACTTGCTTGTTCTTTTATTACATTCATCAGCTCAAATCCATCAACCGCTTTGAACCCGGGATAATTTTCAATCTTTCCCGCGAGGGCTGTTTCTCCACCAAACTGTTCGCCAATCACCAGCGTATTTAGGCGATACCGAGCGGCATAGATGGCTGCTGAGAGTCCGGCCGCGCCGGAACCAATGATAATGAGATCGTATACTTGCATAATTTTGACTATAATACATTAGTAAATAAGATCATGTCCAACAAAAAGGATATCACTATCAGTAAGACACCAACAATACCGGCAACCTGTTCTCGCCGCATTTCTTTCAATACGGATCGGTCAACTTTTTGGTCGCTTAACACCCGATGATGCACTCGCAGAGCCGCGTAAGCAATAAGCAACGTTCCGACAGTGCTCATGAGTTTAGGGAGAAGCAAACACATAGTTTTTATAATAATGAAATTGCTCTGATGGCACCAGCCATGATATAATAAGAGAAATTTTCCGGTTTATTACTCATAGAAATTTTCTGCATATGAAACTTGTTTTCTTTGTTGACGTTGATAATACACTTCTCAATAATGACCAAATAAAAGTTGAAATAAAAGCTACACTCACGCGGATTCTGGGAAAACAGGAAGCCGAACATTTTTGGCAACACCATGATTCATTTCGTGAATACGCCAAACTGGTGGATTTTCCGAACATTACTCGGACGTACTGTGCCGAAATAAATGAAAAGACCTGTTCTGTGGTTGTTGGAAATATTTTTAATGGTATTGAGTTCTCTCAATCGCTCTATCCGCAGACGCTTGAAGCAATAACCCATCTCAAAACGCTCGGCAGTGTCTTCGTTTTTTCCGAGGGGGATATGATTTATCAAAAGCGAAAAATTGAAAAGAGTGGTATTGCCGAAGTCGTTGACCGTGTCTTTCTTTTTGAACATAAACTGGATCACCTTGATGAGATTATAACACAATTTCAAGGTGATCGGTTTATATTCATTGATGACCGAGATGACAAGCTTCTTGAAATCAAACAACGTATTCCTTCCGCTCTTACCATTGTCGTGTGTCAAGGCCACTATGCCAAGGAAGATTGTCCTGCAAACCACAGCGCCGATTTTGTTGTCGGATCAGTGGCGGAGCTCCGGCAATTTTCTAGAGAAACTTTTTTCCCATTCAAAAACCAATCAATCAATTAGCCTCTTGCTGTTTTGCCGGACATTTGGTATCTCCGTACGAGCAAAAGACGCAGCAATCGCCGTCTTTCGATTCCAATTGTGCTCCGCACGCGGAACAAGTGTATTGATTTTGACATCTGTCTGTCGGCATAGTCTCTTTTTTCGTGCCACCACATTTTGGACAAGTAATGGTTGATTCTAAGTTCATATTGGGTAATAAGAATAAATTATTTTTTGTGAAGAATATATTTTGTTACGCAAGACCAAGGGCTTCGTTAATTTTTGGTTTATCAAAACCCATAATAGACACTTCTGTTCCGTCATCTTTTATAATGTGCGTACAAGGAACTCCTTGTGAACCGCAGGTATCTATGGATTTTTGAATTTGATCTGGCTGTTCATCCAATAGCACATCTTCGTACGCGACCTCCTTTTCTTCCAAATAGCTTTTTAACATCTTGCAGTAAGGGCAGGTGGTTGTTGAATAGATTTTTACTTGTGGCATATAAACGGAGATTATAGTGAGTAAATAAAGATGGACGGTGCAAGTATTATACTATTTTTGTAGCATTTTTCCCAGCCGTATCGGCATCATGATCAGTGCGATGAGAATGCCAAATAAGAGAACAAAAATACCGGTCAGTATTTTCCCAACTCCTAGTAATTTTAGACGCATCAATTCGGATGGATAATTCTGAATTTTTACCAGTGTTTTATTGAGCTCTGCATTGTCCGGCGCTGCTTCTCGTGTAGTCTTGCTAAGCACAAAATAGTCGGTTTGGAGTTTATGAAATGCTACTTCTTCCTTTCCGACTTTTTGATGCATACTTACACCTTGCCAGGTAAACGCAAGAGCGATGATCATAAGAGTCATCATCATAAGCATAGCCGGCATCATTTTTTGTGAATTCATATATTTTGAGTATTACGTGAATAAAATATAATGGTTCGTTCGACCTTTGTTTATTTGGAATAAACTCATGTGCTTTCAGTGCGATATTTTTCCAGTCCTTTTGTGAGCATATCTTGCAGTTGATCAAGTGAGCTTGCTTTTTCGATCACACTTCCCTCAAGCAGAATATACAGATTTTTTCCGGATAAGAAAAATATCGCGGGCAATGGTGTGTCTGCAAATTCAGGATGAATACGAAGAAATTCATCTCGATGCTGAAATTCTTTTTTATACGGCAAGGTTTCAAGAAATATTTGCCATTCTTTTTTCATCCCCGCGTTCCCATAGGTGAGTTTACACAGATTGCATTGATACGTCTCCGGCGAAACAATTTTATGGGCATAATCAGTCACGGAGGCAAAGAATGTTCCGTCAGCATTGTACACAAAAAGAAGTGTTGTATTGTCTTGATTCATATGTTTTACATGTTACTTAGTAATTTGTACCCCATTCCAAAACGCCAGATAGCCAGTAATATTTCTTGCTGCTTCTTTTGGTTCCGGATAATACCAAGCAGCATTTTCATTTTTATTTCCATCGACCACAACATGATAGTAACTTGCTTTTCCTTTCCATGGGCAGGTCGTATGATAGTCACTTGGTTCGAGATATTCCTTTTTTACAGATTCCGGAGGGAAGTAATGATTTCCTTCCACAATGATTGTATTATTGCTTTCTGCAATGATTGTGTTGTTCCAGACTGCTTTCATATGAATATGTCTAACTTTAAAAATTTCCGTGTCCAACTTGTACCCCGCGTACTTTTTCCGGTCCGCGGTTATCATAGCGACGAATAAAATCCTGAATACGCCCCTCATCCAACACGCCGGTGTCAATGTCAAATGTATCAACTCTACCCCACGCAATGACGGAAATATCCCCATCATTTTGCGCGCGTGGTGAAACCACCACATATTGTCCGGCAAATTTTTTGAGGAGTGCCTTTGTTTCATTGCTAATTCTTGGGTGGTATGCTATCCAAATATCTCCGTGCTCCAGATTGTGGATGACCGTTTCATCAGCAAGCGGTTCATCATAAAATCCTCCACGCGCGGTTTGTACATAGTGAACTCCGGATGATGGAGGATTTGAATTGTACTGTTTTGTTTCTTCTCCGACAACAATATGCTGTCTCCCTTGAATCGAAAATGCGATGCTGTGATCCACACTTTGTGGCGCTGATAGGCGTACTAAAAATATAATTCCGTAGAGTACCACTCCAAAAAAAATGACAGAGATGCCTAAGAATACCACCCTCTTTTTTATTTTTTCTCTACCGAAACGTTTGCGTTGTGACACACGCTCATGTTCTCGTTTTTCCTTTTTGGTTGTGTATGCTTCTTTCATATAAAGGAATTCTTGATTTAAGGTATCAAACTCCACAAACCTGCCCATACACCCACAATATGGACGATACCATAGAGCCAAATAATATAAGCAAGAATCGAAACTGTAAGAGCAATCAAAATAATGTTTATCACTTCATTGCGTCTTCGCTTCGCTTGATCAAGGGTACAAATGCCTTTTTTTCTGAAATAAAATACCAGA
>PCVT01000075.1 GCA_002787075.1 Parcubacteria group bacterium CG11_big_fil_rev_8_21_14_0_20_41_14 | reverse complement strand
TTTGAAACGAAGCGAATTGGCACGGCTATTTGCTATGAGCTGATTAAAACTTCTTTTACAAAAACATTACAAAAATTGATTTGTTAATAACCTCAACACTATGAATGATCAAAAGAATTTTTTTCAATTACTCGATGGGAAAAACGCGCTTCTTTTAGGAATGGTAGCCTCCTTTCTTGTTATATGTACTGCAAGCTTTTTTATTCTTGGAGCATATACGCTCAAACATGGAAGCTCTACAAGAACTGCCATAGCCACTAATACGATTCCTACACCAAGCATTCCAGAAAATAATACTCTCCCTACGGGAGTGGTACCCACGTAAACGATGATGATCACATTCGTGGAAATGAGAATGCTGAAATTACCATTATTGAATATTCAGACTTCGAGTGTCCATTTTGCCAACGCTTCCACTCGACTCTTCAAAAAGTCCTTACTGAATATGAAGGAAAAGTCTGTTGGATCTATCGACACTTTCCACTTACGTCTATTCATCCAAATGCACAAAAATTGGCTGAGGGATCAGAATGTGCTACAGAACTTGGAGGTAACAAAGCATTTTGGGAATATGCTGATGCTGTATTCGAAACAAGCGATTATTCAAATGAATCATTGACAATAATTGCAAAGAATATTGGATTAAATACAACAAAATTTTCCAACTGCCTCACGAGCGGTGCCCACACACAAAAAGTTCAAGCAATGACAAATGCCGGTCTTGCTGCCGGAGTCAATGGTACGCCGGGATCGTTTCTTATTGGGCGTGATGGTCGGGCTCAACTTATATCAGGCGCATTGCCCTATGAAACGATGAAGACAGCTATTGATGCTGAACTTTCAAAATAAACGATATGCACCAGAATCAACAAAACATATTTGGACGATTGCAATCAATATTTTTGATTCTAAAGAAGCCATCCTATGCATTTTTGGCAGGCGTTGTTGCAGTATCACTTGCTACTATTTCTTTTGGACTCGCGGTCCGTTCAATAGTGGCGCTATCCTTCCAATTTCCGGCTACTAATTTCGCCCACAGAATTCTTATTACTCTGGAAAATTTTCGCGCCGTTTCACTAAATCTTAGCACTTCTGCCATAATGTTTATTCTTGGGATATCCTTCCTCACAGGGGTAAACATTGCGCTTGTGGTGTATTATTTTCGACAGCGTGCTCAATTTTTTCGTGGGTCTCCCTTTGGATTTCTCGGAGTTGCCAGTGGAATTATTGGTATTGGGTGTAGCTCTTGTGGTTCGGTTATTCTCTCTTCCTTTATTGGTCTTTCGGCAAGTTGGACGCTCATCGGTGCTCTACCTCTGCGCGGAGCAGAGTTCAGTATACTAGCAGTTGTGTTGCTTCTTTATTCCATATTTTCGCTTTCCAAAAAGCTTTCACCCGAGCGAATTATGGCATGTGATGTATGATTAAATTTTCTGTCAAAATAATCATTCCCGTTATCCTGATATTGCTTATCGGTACAATCTTTTTATTCTTTCAGTTCAAAATTTCTGATCAAAAAAATGGGCTTACTGAAACGGGTCTTCTCGAAAAGACTAATATGAATAATGAAATAAAACATACTGTTCCGTTGGATCAGATCGTCAGTGGCGGTCCGCCTAAAGATGGTATTCCTCCTATAGATAAACCGAAGTTTGTTGATGTGAAAGAGGCGGACTCATTTTTGAGCGCAACCGATCCGGGTGTGGCAGTGTCTCTCTCGGGTATTGATCGGTTTTATCCGTTTCAAATTTTGGTCTGGCATGAAATTGTGAACGATACATTTAGAGATCGGCGGGTGCTGATAACGTACTGCCCGCTTTGCTATACCGCCATTGTGTTTGATCCGGTAGTGCAAGACGAACGAGTGGAGTTTGGCACATCGGGCAAACTGTATGAATCAAATCTGGTCATGTATGACCGCAAAACAGATTCGTATTGGTCACAAATTCTCGGTCAAGCAATCGCGGGTGAGGTGGCGGGACAAGCACTTGAAATTTTGCCTTCTGATGTTACCACGTTTGGGGAGTGGAAAAAGAAATTTCCCGATGGGCACGTGCTGTCGCGGAATACCGGAGCTGACCGCTTTTATGGTGTTGACCCGTATGGGGATTATTATTCAAATGATGACATATTCTTTCGGGTAAGTGCCGAAGATGATAGGCTTGAAAAAAAAGATTTTATACTTGGTATTGTCGTCAATGGAAAAACAAAAGCGTACTACCCACCGACAATAAAAGAGCGCGGAGAGATAGTTGACATCTTTGAGGGTAAAACCATAATGGCAAAATATGATGCCGAACTTGATGTGGTACAGCTCTTTGAAAAAATGGAAGGGGATGAATTGAAACGGATCAATCCATTTGGCAGTTTTTGGTTTAGTTGGGTGGCCGTGCATCCGGATACGGAATTGTACAAATAATCTTTACTCTTTTTAACCTATCCATATATGAAATATCTGCATAAAACAACCCAAAAAGGAACGCGAGAGGCGGAGTATATATGCACTCATTGCGGCTCTCAAGCAATCGGTCGGCCCGGCATATGTTGCGGTCTTGACCGATTTGAAAATTGCGCGACCTGCAAACACGTACATACGCAAAATACCGAATGCGAATGCGCATGCCACAAAAAAAAATAAAATCAACTTTTAACCATCTTATTTCTCTATGAAAAAAAATATCATTCTCACAGGGGCAGCGATGTTTGTAGCACTGATTCTCATTGGCGCCGGTTGTTCAGGAAATACCGGTGCTGTAGACGACAATGGAAAGAAAACAAATGATGTGTCTCAAGGACAGGCAGGTCGGTATGAATCATACGACGAAAGCAAGCTGTCATTAGCCGCGACCGGTAATGTCGTTTTATTTTTCAAAGCCGACTGGTGCTCCACCTGCAGAGCATTGGACGCGGATATACGCCGTAACCTCACATCAATTCCATCGGATGTTACTATTTTACGCCTTAACTATGACAAAGAATTGGCGCTACGTCGTCAGTACGGTGTCACGACCCAACATACATTGGTTCAGGTTGACAGTGCAGGGACTATGCTTGGAAAGTGGGTGGGGAGTATGACGCTTGCGGATGTCCTAAAACGAGTTCAGTAAAAGTATGATGCTCTTTCTTGTTTCTTTTTTTGCCGGTATTCTCACTATTTTGGCGCCGTGCGTTCTCCCCGTGCTTCCCATCATTATCGGCGGCTCTATTCAAGATGGGAAACGCAATATGCTCAGGCCTATTGTCATCACCGCCTCGCTGGCGATTTCCATTGTGGTGTTTACGCTCATCTTAAAGTTTAGCACCGCGCTTATTGATATTCCGAGGACAACGTGGGCACTTATTTCCGGCGGGATTCTCATCCTTATCGGGCTTACGATGATATTTCCTCGCGCGTGGGACACCATATCAAACGCATTAAAAATTTCCAGTGGATCAAAGCAGGTTCTGGCGGATCAAAATAAAAAGCAGGCATCGCATACGCGTGACATTTTAATTGGCGTTGCACTCGGTCCGGTATTCTCCAGTTGTTCTCCTACGTACTTCTTTATTCTTGCAACCATATTGCCACAGTCATTTGGGATTGGATTTATTTATTTGGTGGCGTACGCGCTTGGACTTTCGAGTATGCTCCTTCTGATTGGATACCTTGGACAGACCGTCATTAAAAAAGTCAGATGGGCGGCAAATCCGGAGGGATGGTTTAAAAAAACGCTCGGGATTCTCTTTGTTCTGGTGGGTGTATTTATTATCACCGGATTTGATAAACAACTTCAATCATTTTTGCTGGATCAAAATTATCTCGATTTAAGCGGTTTTGAACAGCGGTTTCTCGATGCTCAATAATAAAAAATATGACCACTCATAAACCAGAAAAACTCTCTGCGAAAGAAGTATTTAAAATAACCGGCATTCCGGTATTTCTTGCGTCATTATGTTGCGTATCGCCGCTGGTACTTTTTTTCCTTGGGCTTGGCAGTGCCACAGTGGCAGGATCACTCTCCGATGTGCTCTACGGTCAATACAAATGGTGGTTTCGCGCGGTTGGACTTCTTTCATTGGCATTAGCTCTGGTATTTTATTTCAGAAAAAAAGGCATTTGTACCCTTGATCAA
>PCVT01000072.1:1861-20288 GCA_002787075.1 Parcubacteria group bacterium CG11_big_fil_rev_8_21_14_0_20_41_14 | reverse complement strand
CCGCGCTTTTATTATACAAAAAAGTCCCTTGAACTGCAAAGAGTCCAAGGGACAAAGGTTCAAAGATTCTAGAACAAAATACCAAGTGTCCTAGAATCGCAGTTGCGGAAGGACGATGCGAGCGCGAGACTCGGCACTCCAGATGTCGCCGCGCTCGCGCCGAGAGACACGCACAAGGAGACGACCGTCATCACCCGTGCGGACAAGGGCAACAAAGAACTTCCCTTTAGAGCTAAATGGGAAAAATGTTGCCCATCCCCGCGGATGCAGCCAGTCCGCGTACTTGCGCACAAAGCCGATAATCTGACTTTGTGCCAAGCAAATCCGCTCCAGATCAGCGCAGATTGAATCAAGCATCTGCGCGAATATGGCATCTCGCGCCAATTCGCACACCTGCACCGGAGTGTCAGGCGTGGCACTACTCGTCTCATTCGCGCCCCAATTGACGAAATCCGAATCAATCCAGCCGGTAAAAACATCTTCGGCCTGACTGATGAGTTCCAATCCGTCCGTGGCCGGAATTATGAGATCATGCCCCCCTGAAATGAGGCGCAGGATTTCGTGCGGCCGAGCTACATCAGCGAATCGTCCTTCGCTAATGGCCTGCAACGAGCCCAGCAGGCCGTTCGGATCGTACGGATATCCAGTCGCCTGGCCTAACTGGCGCTGAATCTCGCCAATCCGGCGCAAAGCTGTTTTATACTGATCGCCAGTAAGTTGATAACCCATGACAATCTCCTCCTTAATATTTGACACGTATCCGCTAGCAATTCTTGTACCAACAAATACGCGCCTTGATTTGAAAAAACACCTTAATCCCAATTTGAGATTAAGATAATTATGATAGCATATTTTTATATTTCTGTCAAGTATCTAAATTTTACCTTATTTCAGCCAAAAATCATCTATACTTTTCCCGCCACTTCTCCAACACCCGCACAATCTTGCTCAAATGCCCGCCCTTGCGGATTTTTAAGAATAATTCAGTCCAAGACGCATACTGGAAAGTAGCAAGCCAGCTCCCAAACAGAACAAGAGCCATAAACGCGGCAATTTCACCAGCCCACAAAACCGCAATCGCGGCATCTTGATGATTATTCTGCAATACCATGCCAATTAAAATAAATGGAATTGATATAATTAGAATCAAAAGAATAATCGCGGCCCCAGCAATAATATTAATCACAAACAAAATCACAGCTAGCTCAATTGAAATAAGCCAATTATCCCGGAACAGCTTAAGCGCGGACACAATAGCAGCTTTCCATTTCTTTTGCTCAAGCATATGAAAGCAAATCGCGTATTTCGCGATTAAAGACGCCATAATAAGCAAAGGCACGCCAAAAGCAAATACAACTAAAACGCCAGCAACACTAGGATCCAAAAAATACATAAGCAAAGCCGCGAAAGGAATACCAACAACTGCCGCGATAAAGAAAGCGCCAACACGAGTCGCGAGCACAATAGAAAGCAAAGATAAAAACGACTTATTGCCCTTGAAAAAATGCTCTTTTAGATCTGAAAAATCAGTTCCTCCAACAACAGCAATCGCGCGCACAAGCCCTCCTTGCGCGCTAATAGCAAGCCAAATCATTAAAGCCAAAACAATGCCAAACACAATCATCAATAAGATATTATCCTGCGCTAAATAAGCAAGAGAAGCAAGCAATTTCACGATATTGCTTCCGCCTGTTCCAAAAGACGCGATAACTCCTTCGCCAATGCCTAAAGATCCGCTTGAAAGCTTATTAAACTGGGCAAGGACAAACTCCAATTCTCCGCCATTGCCTAACAATGCGGCTAAAAAGCCCAAAAACCAAAGATGCTTGTATTTTTTTGTTATAGCCAGAGATTTCTTGATAATATCCCTGTACAAAGAAACCATTTCCATATTTTATTTTTATTACTATTATTATACCAAATTTTGTTAAACAACAAAAGCCCGCAGATATCCGCGGGCTTAAGAATGACAAATCTACTACGCCATCAACTCCTCAAATTCATTCTTTTCAATAGTTTCTTTCTCAAGAAGAACACACACAATGCGCTCTAGCTTTTCCATATTCTCATGTAAAATTTCTTTCGCGCGCTCTATTGCCTCGCTCAAAAGCAAAGAAATTTCTTCATCAATCAATTGCGCGTACTTTTCTCCGTAATCCCTTTGCTCTCCAAATTCTTTTCCTAAAAATATCAATTCTTCCTTGTCCCCGAACGTGCGAGCGCCAAGTTTTTCACTCATTCCATATTCAGTCACCATCTTCCGGGCTAAATTCGTGGCTCTGCGCAAATCAGAAGACGCGCCAGTAGTAACATCTCCGAATATTTTTTGCTCAACCGCGTGCCCAGCAAGAAGAACAGAAAGATCAGCAATAAATTCTTTGCGAGAATGAAACTGCCTGTCTTCCGAAGGCAAGCTTAAAGTATATCCCCCAACCCTGCCACGCGAAATAATAGAAACTTTGTGAACAGGATCAGCATCAGGCAGAATATGCGCTAAAAGCGCGTGCCCTGCTTCATGATACGCTGTAATTTTTTTCTCTTTTTCGCTCAAAACATGGCTCCTGCGCTCAGGACCAAGCATAACTTTTTCAATGCTCACGGCAATTGATTCCTGGCACACTTGGTTCTCATTTTTACGCGCCGTAAGAATCGCGGCCTCATTCAAAAGATTATACAAATCAGCTCCTGAAAATCCAGGTGTCCTTTCCGCGATTCTGCGTAAATTAACATCATCTGCCAAAGGCTTTCCAATAGCATGCAATTTAAGAATTGATTCGCGCTCAGCAATATCTGGTAAATCAATAGTAACTCTCCTATCAAACCTGCCAGGCCGCAAAAGCGCTGGATCCAAAACATCTGGCCGATTCGTGGCAGCTATAATAATTACATTTGTGCCGCTGTCAAACCCGTCCATTTCAACTAGAATCTGATTCAATGTCTGCTCTCGTTCATCGTGGGACCCGCCAAGGCCTGAACCTCTTTTTCGGCCGACAGCGTCAAGCTCGTCTATGAATACAATAGCAGGCGCGCTCTTTTTAGCCCTCTTGAACAAATCCCGCACTCTTGAAGCTCCTACTCCAACAAACATTTCCACGAATTCCGATCCTGACATATGAAAAAATGGAACTTTTGCTTCGCCTGAAACAGCTTTTGCTAAAAGAGTTTTTCCAGTTCCAGGAGGACCAACAAGCAAAACTCCTTTTGGAATCCTTGCTCCAAGCTTTTGGAATTTCTGGGGCAAGCGCAAAAACTCTACAACTTCTTCCAGCTCGCGTTTTGCTTCAATAGATCCAGCCACATCATTAAAAGTTGTTTGCTTCTTTTTTTCGCCTTCTTTTGGCGGCTTTTCTTCTTTAGCAGTGCTGTTGCCGAACATCATTGCCCGATTGTTCGCGCCTTGAACCTGACGCATCATAAACCAGATAAAAAATCCGATAAACAAAAGAGGGATCAAGAACGGAGCCAAAGCGCTGATCCAGGCTTGTGATCCAGATGGCTTTTTTGATTCAATATCAATAACTTGTATTTGCTCGTCAGTTACTCCATAAAACGCGAGCAAGCCAGCCAAGGATTCGCCTTCTTCTTTTCTGGACATTTTTTTCGAGTCATCAGTGTAAACTAAATATAAATCGCTTCCTTCAACATCAATGCTTTTAATTTCGCCTTCCTTGATTAAAGAAACAACTTCAGCAAATCCAACTTCTTCTACCTTTTCCCAAGGATCTGAAAACGCGCTCAAAAATCCGGCAATTACTAAAAATACCAAGAAAAATACTAAGAAATTTTTTACGATATTTCGCATAATATTATATAATTCCCAAACCTAATCTATGAGCTGCTGGCTCTATGGATAAAATTTTGAATTTTCTTTTTTCTCCTACTTTGAATAAAGCGCGCAAATCCGCTTCCCTTTCTTTGTTTACTTCAGACACGTGAGCTAGGCCATGAATGTCTTTATCTAATTCAACAAAAGCTCCATAAGGATTTATCTTTAAAACAATACCTTCAACTTCATCTCTGACTTTATATTTTTCTGATGCTTTTTTCCAAGGGTCTTCAACTAATTTTTTTCTAGACAAAGAAACTCTGCCATCATCCATGGAAATAATTTTCGCTTCAATTTCGTCTCCAACTTTCATTACATCAGAAGGATTATCAATTCTCTGCCAAGCTAATTCTGAAATATGTATAAGCCCTTCTAAGCCGTCTCCGAATTCCACGAACACGCCGAAATCAACAACTCCAGTTGCCCTTCCTTTCACCGTGTCTCCGACTTTGTACTGGCTCATAAGCGCGTTCTGTTCTTTTTCCCAAGCTGCTTTTTCAGACACAATAAGTTTTTCTTCTTTTTCCCGGACTGTAATTACTTTTACTCTAAACAATTCGTTCGCGTATGCTTTTAGCCGATCCAAAATCCGATTTTTGTCTCCGCCTTCTACTCTAGGATAATGCTCAACTGTTAATTGCGATACTGGCAAAAACCCTTCAACATTTCCTACCTTTACCATAAGCCCGCCTTTGTTCGCGTCAATAATTTTAGCGTCAACAACTTCTCCGCTTGATAAAAGTTCAGAAAGATAATTCCATGCTTTGCGGTGTCCTGCCTGCCTAAATGATAATTCAAGAATGCCTTGCTCGTTTTCAAGATCCAAAACTGTTGCTTCAACTTTTTCTCCCAAGTTCAATTTTGAGTATTGGCCTGATTCATCGTCCAGCTCTTTTCCGCGCACTAATCCTGTTAGTGTGCCATTAATATCAACGATAATTCCGTTTTTGGAAATATCCAAAACAGTGCCTTGAAGCAATTCGCCTTGCTTTGGCATGCTAATTGATGAATGTGCTTTTAGGGCTGAATCCATTTCTCCTGACCCTTGGCTATATCTAATGGTTGCGTTATGTCCTTTTTCTTCTTTTTTCTCTGATATGCTGTCTATTTCCGCTTCTTGGCCGCTATTTTGCGCATCATGTGTTGTCATAGTATAGATTGTACCCCTTTATTTCTTTAAAAAGGCAAGAAACAAGGGAGTTACTGATAAAATTAATAATAAGATAACAGTGCTTATTATATATGAAACCCCTGATTTTTGCAAGTATTTCATGGTTAGTGTATGATTTATGGTAGATATGGTTAAAAAAGGATATTCCAAAGAATGGATCATAAAATTACTGTCATTCCGACCGAAGCTGATGTACTCATCAACGCAGTGGAGGAATCTCTTCCTTCTGCATAAGATATCTCTTCGTTATGCCGTTACCCATTCGGATTACCTCGAGTTAACGTCTCCAATTTTAGAATAAACATATATATGCCAAAAAGAGCTTTTTATCAAATATCCCTTAAAATCATTCTTAAAAACAATAAGAATGAAGTATTGATATTAAACGGATGCTCAAAAGGAAGCTATGCTGGGTTTTACGATCTTCCAGGAGGCAGGATTGATGAAGATGAATCTGATATTTCGTTTTTAGATATAATAAAGCGCGAAGCAAAAGAAGAAATCGGAAATGTAAAAATGAAAATCAATCCAAAGCCAATCGCTCTTGGAAGACACGTTGTTCCAGCATCCATGACTAGCGAGAATAAAAATCTGCATGTGCTTTATATCTTTTTTGAAGCTGAATTTATCAGCGGAGATATCGCTATAAGCAAAGAGCACGAAGGATTTAAATGGGCAAACCTAAAAGAAACTAAGCCAGAAAAACTTTTTAAATCAGGCATTTTGGAAGGCATTAATATGTACCTTGGAATTAAATAAACATGATATAATAAACTCATGCCAAAAGTAGACAACAAAACAATAATACAAAGCTTTGGAAAACAAACTGGAATTAGGCAAACAGACCTAAAAAAACTCATAAAAAATAATTCTGACTTAAGCGGGACAAATAAAGACATGAGCCCAAGAAAAGCAAAGCGAGTAATAAAAGACCTGTTTAATGAAGCAGAAACGCAGGGTTATAAGCTTAAAAAAGGATCCAGCCAAAACACCAGAGCGCGCATGCGCGGCATTTTTGAGTATTCCCAAGAACAAGCAGTTAAAACAGATAATCCAGAGCCATCTCAAGACCCAAACGAAAAATTAATCATACTACAAAAACTGCGCCAACAATATAGCCCAATGACTCAAGGAGCGCAAAACAAGCCCCAAATAAGCGCAATAGGCCAAAACGCAATATTATCAGGCGCAAACCTTGGCAATAAAGCTAAAACAAATCATCAAAAGCAGACTGATGATAACAAACAAGAAAATAAAATGCTTCCAATGGACGCCAAAAATAGGCCAAATCCAGCAGAAACCCAAGAAGTGGATTTAGGCGCGCCAGCTGGTTTTGAAACAGTCAAAGACACCTAAAATACACTACAAAAACACTTTACTTTTACCTCAAAAAAGTGTAATATAATAGTGTCCATAACGGCACTTTTTGCTTATATATTATATTATGATCATAGAACTCTTAGGCCTTTCAGCCACGAAAATACAATCAAATTCAACAACAATCCTGCTTTCACCGCCTGGCGAAAAAAGTGAAATTAAAACAAGCAGATTCAAAGCAGATTGCGTTGTATTAGGCAATCCTGATGACAAAATCAATGTAGAGCCACGCGAAGAAAAGCTTTTTATCGTGGATTCAGTAGGTGAATACGAAGCAAGCGGCATTTTTATATATTCCAGCCAAACCCCGTCTTCAGGCAAAATAGAATCGCTCATGACCCTGCTTAAAATTGAAAACATTACTATAGCGCATTTAGCAAACTTGAACCAGGAACTCTCTCCAAAACAATTAGAGCTATTTGAAGGCGCTGATATACTTATAATTCCAGTTGGCGGAAAAGGCGTATTAGACGCAAAACGCGCTAAACAGATTATTGAACAAATAGAGCCCAGAATAGTAATTCCAATGCACTTCAAACAAAAAGGAATCAAAACCGAGTATGATGAAAAAGAAAAATTCTTCAAAGAGATTGGATCATCCCCAAGCGAACAAGAACGGATAAAAATCACGAAAAAAGATCTTCCCCAAGAAATAATGGAAATAATAAATTTAAACGTATGAAACAAAAAGAATCAAAACACATCGCAATCGGCGTTGCTGTAAGCATGGTAATAATTATTATTGCCTGGGCTATTTGGTTTTTCCCAACAACTAGAGCGCAGAACAAAGACAATGGCAATACATTCAAATCATTTGCAAATGAAATTATTGAATCCTTATCCATATTTGTAAAAACTGATCCACAAAACTCTGAAAAAGCTGATGTTGATGATTTAAGAGAAAAAGTATTTGGAGACACTATTCAAAGATAACTATCTATGCCAAAGAAAGAAAACTCAACTGAACAAAAGCCAGACCAAGAAAAAGACAAAAGCAAAGGCGCTGACAAAATACTGCTTCAGCCAATTGTTGATGAAATGCAACAATCATATTTGGATTATGCCATGAGCGTAATAGTTTCGCGCGCTCTGCCAGATGTGCGCGACGGGCTTAAGCCAGTGCATCGCAGGATTCTCTACGCTATGTGGACCATTGGGCTCAAGGCAGGCGGAAAATTCCGCAAATCCGCGACCGTGGTCGGCGAGGTTTTAGGAAAATACCATCCTCATGGCGACAGTGCTGTGTATGATTCTTTAGTGCGCCTGGCGCAAAATTTTTCCATGCGCGCGCCATTAGTGCATGGCCAAGGAAACTTTGGCTCAATGGACGGAGATGGCGCGGCTGCTATGCGATATTGCTTAACTGGAGATTCTTTAGTGCTCACTGACAAAGGAATAGTTCCGATTGAAAGCATTTCTAAAAAAACAGAAACCGCGATTAATCTACGCGTCCTTAACTACAAGGGAAAAGCAGTACAAGCGGACAAATTTTTTAATTCAGGCAAACACAATGTCATTCGTATAACAACAGAACAAGGATATGGCATTCGCGGAACATATAATCACCCTATTCTTGTGTGGAAATTGAACGAATTCTCTCAGCCGGATTTTGCATGGAAGCTATTAGAAGATATTACAACAAATGACTACGCGCTGATTAATAGAAGCTCATGCCTTTTTTCAAAACAAAACGCCAGTTTAAAAACATATAAAGCCAAACCAAGCAAAAAACAGAAAAAAATAGGATTGCCAAGCGCAATGAATAAAGACCTTGCTTTTTTACTGGGCGCGCTCACAGCAGAAGGTAGCTTCAGCCGTGGCCAAATCTCTTTCAATAACCAAGACGCGCGATTCTATGACAAAGTAAAAAATATTATAATAAAGGAATTTCCAGGTATTAAGCTGTATGAAAGAAAAATTAAAGGAAATTGCCAAGAGTTAAATATATACCACCAGCAAGCAGTCAATTTTCTGCACGCGATCGGGCTTTCTAAAGAAAAATCAGATAAAAAAGCCATTCCCTTCTCTGTGCTTGCTTCGCGCCAAGATTGCGTTCGGCAATTTTTAATCAGCTTGTTTGAGGGAGACGGGTCTGTTATATCCAAAAAAGAAAAAAGGCACAATGGCGAATCCATTGAACTCACATATAACTCAAAAAGCGAACAATTAATAAAAGAACTTAAAACAGTTTTGCTGAATTTCGGAGTAACAACAACAGCGCCATATCAGGATAAGCGCAATCAATGCTATAAATTAATCATATCCGGCTCTGACAGCATCTATAATTTCCACAAGCAAATTGGATTTTTCTCGCGCGAGAAAAAAGAAAAACTAGGATCCATAGAAAACATGAACAAAGAACGAATGAGTAAAAACGACTGGATTCCTCATATAACCGAATATTTAAGAAAAAACTATCCAACTCAGTTCATAAAAAAACACAATTTTGATAGATATAATAATCTGGAAAAAAATTATAACGCATTAAAAAATATTTTGAACTCCAGAGACATACTCATGATTGACTGGATCCTGAAAAACAAATTTTTCTTCAACAAAATAAAAACAATAGAAAAGCCAAAAATAAAAGAAACAGTTTACTCAATACGAGTTAAAAATACCTGCCACTCTTTTGTCGCGAATGGATTCATAAACCACAACACAGAAGCAAAGCTTTCCCGCGTTTCCGAAGAAATGCTTTTTGATATTGAAAAAGAAACTGTTGACTTTATAGACAACTATGATGGCACTATCCAAGAGCCGCGCGTTCTGCCGGCTAAACTTCCAAATCTGCTGCTCAATGGAACCCTTGGAATCGCGGTTGGAATGGCAACTAATATTCCGCCACACAACTTAACAGAACTATGCGACGGAGTAAGCGCGGTAATTGATAATGAAGACATTGATATTAATGAGCTCATCAAAATCGTAAAAGGCCCTGATTTTCCAACTGGCGGAATCATATATAACAAAGCAGACATTAAACAAGCATACGCCACAGGCAAAGGCGGAATAGTTGTGCGCGCGGTTACTGATATTGAAGAAATAAAAGCTGGAATGCACCGCATTATCGTGACTGAAATGCCATATCAAGTAAATAAAGCAGACTTAGTCGCTAAAATCGCGGAACTGGTAAAAGACAAAAAAATAGATGGCATTAAAGATCTAAGGGATGAAAGCGACAAAGACGGAGTTCGCGTTGTTGTTGAGCTTAAAAAAGACACATATCCTCAAAAAATATTAAACCGGCTTTTCAAACTCACTAATTTGCAGACAACTTTCCATGTGAACATGCTTGCCTTAGTTGATGGAATTCAACCGCGCGTGCTCACTTTAAAAAGCGTATTTGAAGAATTCATAAAGCATCGCAAAGAAGTTATAAAGCGCAGAACTGAATTTGATCTGCAAAAAGCAAAAGACCGCGCGCACATTTTAGAGGGCTTAGTTAAAGCAATAAGCATTATTGATAAAATAATCGCGCTAATCAAAAAATCAAAAGACCGAGACGAAGCTCGCATTGGTTTGATTAAAAAATTCAAATTTACTGAAGCTCAAAGCAACGCGATTTTAGACATGCGCTTAAGCCAGCTTGCTAATCTTGAGCGTCAAAGATTGGAAGACGAGCTTAAAGAGAAAAAAGCATTAATTAAAGAATTAGAAAGTATTCTTTCCAGCTCAAAAAAAGTGCTCTCAATAATAAAAAACGAGCTCAAAGAATTAAAAGAAAAATTTGGGGATGAAAGAAGGACAAAAATCATATCTGGCGCGGTTGACACATTCTCGCAAGAGGATTTAATTCCAAACGAAAGCGCTATTGTTATCATAACCCATGACGGATATATCAAGCGCTTATCCCCGGACACGTTTAAGACCCAAATCCGAGGAGGCAAGGGAGTTGTAGGATTAACTACCAAAGAAGAAGACGCTGTTGAAATGTTTTTTGCGACAACAACTCATTCTGATATTTTATTCTTCACAAACCGAGGAAGAGTGTTTCAGCTTAAGGCCTATGATGTGCCAGCCGCAAGTCGCACTGCCAAGGGCTCGTCTTTAGTGAACTTTTTGCAAATCTCAGGCGAAGAAAAAGTGGGCGCGGTTCTATCATTGGATGATATAAAGGATTCAAAGTTTTTGATTATGGTAACTCGCTCAGGCACTATTAAAAAAGTTCCTATAGAAGATTTTGCCAATGTGCGCAGAAGCGGCTTGATTGCGATTAAACTGCACTCAGGAGATGCTCTTGAATGGGTAAAGCCATCAAATGGAAAGAATGAAATTATGCTCATCTCTAATAATGGCCAAGCAATCAGGTTTAAAGAGGACAATGTTCGGCCTATGGGCAGAGCTGCATCAGGCGTGCGCGGTATTAAGCTCAAAGACGCGGACAATGTAGTTGGCATGGATGTTATAAATCCGGATAAAGCCAGCCAGACATTACTGTTCGTGATTACCGCGAACGGATATGGCAAAAAAACCTCTATTAAAGAATACAAAATCCAGTCCAGAGGCGGATCTGGCATAAAAACCGCGAACGTAACTGCCAAAACCGGCAAAGTAATTGGATCTATGGCTGTGGGAGAAAATTTGAACGATGACAAATCAGACATCATTGCCATCTCCGGCAAAGGCCAGACCATCCGCGTTCCAATGAAATCAGTTTCCAAGCTTGGCCGCGCCACCCAAGGCGTGCGCATCATGCGCCTAAAAGAGCCAAACGACAAAGTATCAAATGTCGCGCTGGTGTAAATAATTCTCCATAATTCTGCAGCCCGCCAAATCAGCGGGCTGCTTTTTTTATTTGTCTTGCTTCTTAACCCTTGACATGATACCATACTATATGTAGTTTATATCCATATATGTCAACCAAGAGAACATACCAGCCAAAAACAAAAAAGCGAGCCAGAACGCACGGATACAAAGCGCGAATGGCAAGCCCGGGTGGACGCAATGTGCTTAAGCGGCGCAGAGCAAAAGGGCGCAAAAAGCTTTCTGTATAGTATAATTGACTAAGAACCCCACCCTAACCCTCCTCCCTCGGACATTCCCTCCGGGGTACTCGGGACAGGCCTCGGGACAAGCTCTGAATACAAGGGAGGGAAATTGCAACAGTATGCTATACGCACGAAATCGCTTGGCAAAACGCAAAGATATAGAACGCGTAATCAAGCGCGGGAGGTCTTTTTTTGTTCCTGATTTAGGGCTTCGCATCATTCGTAATGACATGAAAGAAGTGTCCCGTTTTACAGTTGTAACATCAATAAAACTCTCAAAAAAAGCAGTTGAACGCAATAAGCTCAAAAGACGTTTAAGAGAAATTATCCGAAAAGAAATTCTGCCAACCATACAGCCAGGATTTGACGGCCTAATCAACACTAGAAAAGGATTGCTTAGTTTAACATTTGACGCATTGCGAGAAAAAACCATTCAACTCTTCAAAAAAGCACGGCTTATCTAATCATGATAAAAAAAATAGCACTCGCGCTAATCAAAATTTACCAAAAAACACTATCCCCTGACCATGGCCTGCTTCAAGGGTTTTTTCCTTATGGCGCTTGCAAATATCATCCAACATGCTCTCAGTACAGTTATGAAGCAATCAATAAATTTGGTATACTAAAAGGCGCGTACTATTCAATCAAACGCGTTATTAGATGCAACCCATTTTCAAACGGAGGAATTGAGCAAATATGAACCCATTTACTATAATATTTTACCAGCCAATTTTAAACCTGCTCATCTGGTTGCATAATATAATTCCAGGAGATGATTTTGGATGGGCAATAATCGCTGTAACCATAATCATAAAACTGATTCTGCTTCCATTGAGCGCCAAATCATTGAGATCCCAAAAAGCATTGCAAGAAATCCAGCCAAAAGTTGACGAGCTACGCAAAAAATACAAAGACAATAAAGAAGCAATGGGCAAAGAGCTGATGCAGCTCTACAAAAAAGAAAAAGTAAGCCCTTTCTCGTCCTGCTTGCCACTTATTATCCAGCTTCCGTTTTTATTTGCCATGTTTCGCGTATTAAGGGATGGGCTAAGTAATGACGCGTTAGACAAGCTATACCCATTCATACATGCCCCAGAAGCAGTAAATACAATGTTTTTGGGCATTATAAACCTTGAAAACCCAAGCATTTATCTAGCAATAATCGCTGGAGCGCTACAGTTCTGGCAAACTAGAATGCTCACGCACAAAAAACAGCCCCAAGTTCCAGGAAGCAAAGATGAAAGCATGACCAGCATGATGAACAAGCAAATGATGTATATGGCTCCAGTTATAACAGTAGTGTTCGGCGCAACTCTTCCTGGCGGATTAACGCTTTACTGGACAATGAATACTTTAACAACATTGATTCAGCAAATTATTGTTTTGCGCAAAAAAAATACACCATCTTCACCATCATCTGGAAGCAATATTATTGATGTTGTTCCAAGCGATAATAGCGCGCCAAAAATGTCAAACTAATACAAATATATGTTAATAGATTTTACAAATTTAAAAAATCTTCCAGTCCAAACCCAGTCAGGTCAAACTCTAGGAAAACTGGAAAGCATTATTATTGATATTGATTCCCAATCAATTTACCAATATGAAGTAAAGCCAACCGGCATAAAAAACTTGTTCGGCAAAAACCTGCTCATCTCGCGCGAGCAGGTTATAAGTATTGATAAAGATAAAATTATTGTCCAAGACAGCAGTGAATACCAAGAAAACGCGGATGCTGACAAAGAGCCATCCCAACTCCAACCCCATCTGCAAGCCCAGCCAATCGCGCGGCAATAAAAAAACAACATTAAAAACGGTGTCAGGAGTCGTTTTTTTTGTTCCCAAAAAAACGACTCCTGACACCGTTTTTACTATTATTCTTAACCAAAATTTCCAGCCACACCGCGCTCGCTGGCAAAATATGTTTTGCCTTTTCAGCCCATTCAACAAATACAACAGAATCAATATCAGCGAAATATTCCTCAAATCCCAAATCATCATCAATCCTGTCCAAGCGATATAAATCAATATGATACATTCTACTGATTTTGCGCGCTTTGTTTGGCACCTCATATTCTTTCACTAAAGCAAAAGTCGGGCTAGTAACGCGCGCTGTAATCCCTAATTCAAGCGCGATCATTTGCACCAAAGTCGTCTTTCCAGCGCCAAGAGGCCCGACCAAAGCCACTACAGTGCCTGGCTTTAATTGCGCGCAAAAATCCTTGGCAAACAATCGCAAGTCATCTAATGAATTAATGTTGTTTTGAGCCATAAAAATCTTTTCCAATAATTACTTCTAGCATTTGTGGCAGAATATCCACTTTTATCGGGCTTGTCAACTGCTTTTCAGCGTCAGCAAACACGCTTAATGTCTTGTCTTTTGATTTTATAATAATTGACTTAACCGGAAATATGGTTTCTGGAATATATACAGAATCATTTCCTTTTCCGCGCATCTTATCAAAAAAAGATACTTGAGGCCTTCGCGCTATAACTGCTTCAAATACTCCGTCGGTAATATCAAAATTGCGCGCATAATCAGTTGTATGATTCATATATATATTGCTATTGCACACGCTTATATGATGATCTCTATATAATGAGCTGATTGAATATGATTTAAATCCTAAAGAACATTTTTTAGGAAACACAGCAGCAGTAACAAAATAATGCCGTTTGTTCAAAAGCCCGATATCAATCTTGCTTGTCCTGTGTACTGCCAAAGCATCCACTGCTTCTAGCATTGAGCCATAACCAAAAACGCGCGCAATCGCGCGTGGCTCATCAATAGGCACACAAGCAAATGAAAAAGAAAAATTATTATCTTTTAACATGCTGTTTAATACCCTGCTTGTTGTGGTGTCACTGCCAACAGCCACAAATGTCTTAATGCCAGAGCTTAAGCAATCCTTAATGCTTCCTCCTAAATCATGCAAACGGCTAAGCTTTATTTTTCTTCCTTGTATGCCTTTTTGAGTCAAGACCAAATCCAACCGATCCAATTTTCGGTGATGATTATTATATACCCAATCATCTATGAAGTAGGCATACATATGCTAGTCAAGATTTTCATCTAAAACAGATTTCTTGTTTTTTTGGTTTGGCTTTTGGATTTCAGATGGCTGATCATTGCCTTCTGATTCTTCACTCATCGCGGACACGCTACAATGGCCGTTTAATACAGCGCCTGGCTCAATAGAGAGAATTTTAGTAATTATATCTCCAGCAACCTTTGCTGAACTGCCAAGGTCTAAACTGTCTTTTACCGTAATATTGCCTTGAATCTCTCCGCTTACTTGCGCGTTCGTGGCATCAACATTTGCTTTTATTTTCGCGCCCTCATCCACGCGAAGATTTCCTTTTGTTTTTAAGCTTCCATTTACAATTCCTTGCACCAGAACATTACCCTCGCTCACAAAGTCCCCATCCACTTTTACGGACGCTCCAATAATGGTTTCTGCGTCTTCTTCTCTCATTTCAAATCCTCCTACTGCTTCTTTATCTTTTGAATCAAACATATATGTTTTTCGTTAATGACATTTATATAGTATACCTGATGTTTGGGTTGGAGTAAATTTTTTGTCAAAAGCTTCTAAAAATTGTTTAAATAAGATATAATGCTTTTATTGATTGCGCTGATAATTGTGATTAAAGCGCGAACATGGGCCGTTAGCTCAGCTGGTAGAGCGCTTCCATGGCATGGAAGAGGCCAGGAGTTCGAGTCTCCTACGGTCCACCACTTTTAGTCAATTCTGTCAAAACCGTAACTTCTAGACTAGTCTAGAACATAAATCGTGATTTTGGCTAACATTAGCCAAGAACAGAGCACAGAAAGGGTTTGAACAATTTTACACGTTTTGAACGCTTTTTTGCAATATTATAGACACCTTGATATTATAAAACATACCAAGTCCTCATAGTTCAATTGGATAGAACAGTGGCGTCCTAAGCCATTGATCCAGGTTCGAGTCCCGGTGAGGACACCAAGGGCCCATAGCTCAGCTGGTAGAGCGCTACATTCGCATTGTAGAGGCCAGCGGTTCGATTCCGCTTGGGTCCACCAAAAACACCTACATCATTCTGCGGGTGTTTTTGTTTGGTCAAAAAATATATCTTTAATATCTACTTCAATTTTGAACCCAAATTGTTCAAAACGCTAAAATTGTTCAAAACGTCTAAACAGACAAAAAATACCCATCTTAGGAACTATTTCAAAATTTTATCTAATATTAGCAAAACTTATCCACAGCGCCTGTGGATTTCATGTGAATTAGCATAATAACTAACAGTGGATTAGTATTGCACAACCATGTGCGGAACATCTAGAACAAAGTGCATAACCAAATAAAAGTTGTGCATTAAAATTTCCAAAAAACATACTCACAATTTTACGCACAGTTTATTGCATGAGCCAGGCCCATGTTTACGCAGAACTTATACATATCCGCGCGCTCCAAAAGCACCCATAAAATATACACAAAATTCACTTATACACTTCATCCACATCCTTATTATAGTTATTATTATGTATTTATATATAAATTATTTATTAATATTAGACAGCCTCGTCTGAGTATTATATAATAACTTTTGTCTACAATATAAAAAATTAAATAAGAAAAAAATATGCCGCAAGAACTCACACTCACTGATCAAAACTTTAAAGATGAAATTAAACAAGGAATCACTCTTGTTGATTTTTGGGCGCCTTGGTGCGGACCATGCCAACAGCAAGGCCCGATTATTGAAGAGCTAGCCAAAGAAGTTGAGAACGCAAAAGTTGGAAAACTAAATGTTGACAACAATCAAATAACAGCGCAAGAGTTTGGAGTAATGAGCATTCCAACATTAATAATTTTTAAAGATGGAAATCCAATTGAAACATTAGTTGGTGTGCACCAAAAAGAGGACTTAAAAAAGAAGATACAGGACATTGCAAAATAATATTTTGGAGAATATATGCCAGAAACAAAAAATCTTATCATCATAGGATCAGGCCCTGCTGGATATACAGCAGGAATTTACGCGTCCCGGGCGCAATTAAAGCCGATACTATTTACAGGAGAAGAGCCAGGCGGGCAATTAACCTGGACCACTGAAGTGGAAAACTATCCTGGATTTCCTGAGGGCGTGCAAGGCCCGAAATTGATGCAGGAGTTCCGCAAGCAAGCGGAAAAATTCGGCACAGAGATTATTGATGCTAAGGTTGATAAAGTTGACTTTAGAGTCCGGCCGTTTAAAGTATGGTCCGCAGACAAAGAGTATCAATCGCGCGCAATCATAATCGCGACCGGCGCGTCAGCGAACTGGATAGGGCTTCCAAACGAAACACGGCTTAAAGGCCATGGAGTTTCATCCTGCGCCACATGCGATGGATTTTTCTTTAAAGATAAAGATGTTGTGGTTGTTGGTGGGGGTGATGTTGCCTTAGAAGACGCGAATTTTTTGACCAAAGTCACAAAATCAGTAAAAATAATTCACCGCAGAGATTGCTTGCGCGGGTCTGAATTTTTGCAAAAGCGCGCCAGAGAGAACAAGAAGATTTCATTCGTATGGAACAGCGAAGTTGTGGATGTATTAGGCGAGAAAAAAGTTTCTGGTGTGCGCGTGAAGAACAATCAGACCAACGAGGAATCAGATATTGCGTGTGATGGCATGTTTGTTGCTATTGGGCATCATCCAAATACTGAAATTTTTAAAGGCCAGATTGAACTGGAAGACAAGGCCGGCTATATTGTGGTGCATGATGATACGCGCACTACAGTTGAAGGTGTGTTCGCGGCTGGCGATGTGGCTGATTTCAAGTATCGCCAAGCAGTAACAGCGGCTGGGATGGGATGTGAAGCCGCGATTGATGTTGAGAAATGGCTGGAGAATTATGAGAAAGTAATCGCAAAAGAAGCAGATAAGAAGAATTGTTAATTTAATATGTGGCCAAGGGGTACGAAATTTTTTCGACTCCGAAGGGTTCCATCATTCTCGTCTCAAAAATTTGTACCCCTTGCCCGCAAAACACATAAAAATATGTCAGCATTCAATAACGCAATGCAGCAATTAGATCTTGCAGCTGAAAAATTAAATTTGGATGAGCAAGATGTCGCAAAACTAAAACAACCAAACAATGTTTATGAGTTTGATATTCCAATTAGAATGGATGACGGATCCCAGAAAATATTTCACGGATATCGCGTGCAATTCAATAATAGCCGAGGCCCGTACAAAGGTGGCATTCGTTATCACAGCCAAGTTGATTTGGATGAGGTAAAAGCGCTCGCGTTCTGGATGGCGATTAAGACAGCGGTTGTGAATATTCCTATGGGCGGAGGCAAAGGCGGGGTCTCGGTTGATCCAAAGTTATTGTCCGAGTTTGAGCTTGAAAGATTATCCCGCGCATGGGTGCAAAAAATATATCAACACATTGGTCCGCAAAAAGATGTGCCAGCTCCTGACATGAACACCACGCCCCAGATTATGGCCTGGATGGCTGATGAATACTTAAACTTGACTCAAGATACCACTGGAGCGACTTTCACTGGTAAGCCGCTTGATAAGGGCGGGTCAGAGGGAAGAGAAGCCGCGACCGGACAGGGAGGATTTTATTGTTTAGACGAGATCAGTAAGCGACTCAATCTAAAACCGCAAGATACGCGCATTATTGTGCATGGGTTCGGCAATGTAGGATTTCATTTCGCGCAATTGGCGCATGAAGCAGGATTTAAAATCGTGGGCTTGTCTGATTCTAAAGGCGCAATCTACAATCCTGATGGCTTGGATCCTGATGAAGTTATGTTAGTAAAAAAAGAACAAGGTTCTGTGATTCATGCCCAAGAAGTTGAAAAAGTTGGGTCTGAAGCAATTCTGGAAAAAGAGTGCGATGTGCTTGTTCCTGCTGCTTTGGAAAATGTTATTACTAAAGACAATGCTATGAACATAAAAGCGCGCGTAGTGCTGGAAATGGCGAACGGCCCGACAACTCCAGAAGCAGACAAGATTTTGCATGAGCGCGATGTGTATGTTGTGCCAGATGTGCTCGCGAATGCGGGCGGGGTTACAGTTAGTTAT
>PCVT01000072.1:681-1788 GCA_002787075.1 Parcubacteria group bacterium CG11_big_fil_rev_8_21_14_0_20_41_14 | reverse complement strand
AGCATAATGTGGATTTGCGCACAAGCGCGTTTATGTTGGCTGTTAAGAGGATTGTGGATGCGATGGGGTAAATTAGAAAAAGAAAAACAGCGGATTTCCTTATTTTGGAAATCCGCTGTTTGGTTTTAAAGAATGTTGAGCGAGGATTGGGAGCGATGATGAAATTACTTCATCTTCTCCCTGATTTTTTCCCGGATTTCTTCGCAATCAAAATTAAACGAGAAGTCTCCGCGGTCAATGAGCCGTGCCGCGCAGCTCTCAAGCGGCAGGAGAAAGAGCATGCATGGATATGGCCAGCCACCATATTCTTCGTAATTATGCTTCGCGTCAGCCGCGATTTGATAAATACCGCAATGCCGGTCCGCGACAATCATAATGCACGGATTATTCGCATATTCAAGCGCTTCTTCCAAATGCAGGACACTGATAATTTCAGCATCTGCAAACGCTTCAGACATCTTGGTGCTGATTCGGCTGGCTGTCTCCAATTTTTTACAGTTCCTTAAGTCATTTCCGCCATCTCCGGCAAAAGAATGATCAGTGATCCGGTCAACTACTATTACAATTTTGTTGACTGGCTGGCTGTTGGCGACTTGCTTGGCGAACCACGCAATATTTTCCATTGCAGAGCGGTTCCCAGTCCATGATTCAATCTGGCTTCGGAATGACCAATCAAGATGAATCTCAAACTCATCTTCTCCCCATTGCAGGTTTCCCCCGGTATATTCTTCATAGTGATACCGCATGCAAGTATGGTCATCCAGGAACATAGTAGCGCCTTTTTCGGTCGCGCTATTGACAGCGTTGATATATTCTTCGCGCTTGTCGTCTAGTTCAGTGCCAGCAGGGAGCACGAATGTTCCGGCAATCGGAAATCCTTCAATGATTTTGGGCACATACTTCTGAAACAATCTATTGTTGCGGTACGCGAGAAAAATCATGGCTCATTCCTTTCGCTTGTTTGCAACTTGTTTGCAATCCCATGTTGTACACGGCCTCAAGTATTTTCTCAAGTGCTTCCGCGCCCGAGGTCGTGTAGGTTATCGCCTTAATGGCCTCAAACAGAGCCGACATATCGTCATCTGGTTCGTAATCCTCGATATCAAA
>PCVT01000072.1:0-666 GCA_002787075.1 Parcubacteria group bacterium CG11_big_fil_rev_8_21_14_0_20_41_14 | reverse complement strand
CAGTGTTTCTGGCTCATCTAAGTCCTTGGCGATATCTTCCCGGGTTTGGTGCCCGGTCAGCCAGACATACTTATCTCCGGCGATTTCAGTAACCACGATGTTCATGGTTGCTCCCGGCTCCGGAGGTTGTTTCTGAATTTGTCCTGCCTGGACATCTTCAAGAAACCGCACATCAGCTGCCATCAGGATTGTCTCTCTGCCATCCTGGCAGGATTCAATCCGGAAGGTTACATCCACAGCAGGCTCGCACAACAATGTTCCTTGGCCACACGAAGTGACAGTAAACTTTTTGTTGTTATGAACACTGTTCTGGTCTTTAACCTTTACCGACCAGACCAGCTTCCTGCCGACAATGTCGTAGCCCACGACATATCCTTTGACTCGATCATGAGCCATTGCCTTTCTCCTTGTGGAGAGTGATGTCTTTTGGCAATATCTTCCAAAAGACGCGAATTAGGCCAATATTTTTGGCCTCCTTTTTAGTGTTAAAGAGCTTTTTGTTAATCAAAAGTATAGTATATATTGGAATTTTGTCAAGGCGCAACAGCATGTTGACAAACAATATCAAAACACCCGCCTACACACAGGCGGTTTATTGTTGTATAATACAATCACCATGCAAACGCAAGAAACACAATTTT
The DNA here is from genome assembly GCA_002787075.1 of Parcubacteria group bacterium CG11_big_fil_rev_8_21_14_0_20_41_14. GTDB lineage: Bacteria > Patescibacteriota > Patescibacteriia > UBA2169 > UBA2169 > CG1-02-41-12. Next base: position 25 of record PCVT01000072.1, on the reverse strand, counting down.
TAAATCCACAAAGCATAATTAAGCA
>PCVT01000123.1 GCA_002787075.1 Parcubacteria group bacterium CG11_big_fil_rev_8_21_14_0_20_41_14 | reverse complement strand
CACAACAAGGCCCGTCTTAACACGCAAACCGATATTGAAGGCAAATTAAGACAAGCAGTAATCGCGGCGTGCGATAAATATCTTGATCAAGAAAAACAATAACATGTCTCATACAAAAAATCCGAATCTATTTCGGATTTTTTAGTTGAATATGCTATACTAAACTCACTATGCTTCTCTACGCAATCATCGCCACAATCCTAGTCAGCGCGCTTTCGCTCACAGGAATACTCGCGCTTGGAAAGCGCATGGACAAAAACAAGTGGGTCCGCCGTTTCATTGGCCTGGCAACTGGCACACTTTTAGCAGTCGTGTTTTTTGATCTGCTTCCGGAATCAATTGAATCATTTGAAAAGCCGCAAACCGCGTCTATCATAATACTTGCAAGCATTATCGCGTTCTTCATCATAGAAAAAATCGTGCATTACCATCACTGCAATTGCGAAGACAAGGAAAAAGGACACAAAAAAACGCATCTAATCATCAACAATTTAATTGGCGATGGCTTGCACAATTTTGTTGACGGAACTATCATCGCAGGCGCATTTATTATAGACACGCGACTAGGAATAACAACCACGCTGGCTGTTGCTTTGCATGAAATTCCGCAAGAAGTTTCTGATTTTTCCATTCTAGTATACGCAGGTCTATCCCGGCTCAAAGCAGCTCTATATAATCTAGCATTCGGGCTCACCAGCGTTATCGGAGCAATACTGGTATTTCTACTACAGGATTCAATAGATAATCTAATTCCAATACTTCTGGCAATTGCCGCTGGAAACTTCATTTATCTTGCCATGGCTGATTTAATTCCTGAACTGCACCACGAAACCAATAAGCACCGCATTTGGAGCCAATTGGTCTGGGTAGGAATCGGCATTGCCTTGATTTATATTGTCGCGCAAATCGCGCATGGGGAATAATTAGTAACCACGCCAATCAAGACCAAAAAGGTGTCAGACACTCGGGGAAAAGTGTCAGACACCTTTTTTTTTCTCACCTTTTTAGAAAATTAGATATAAAAACTAAATTTGTGGTATAATATATGCATCATGCCTATATTTGATTCTATTTCAAATTTCCTGCTTGAAGTAATGTATCAACTACAAGTATCCCCAAACCCGTTTTACAGCGCTGTAATTTTATTTATAAACGGACTTTGGGTTCCCATGCTCATCATCACTCTTGCCGCGCTCAAAACCATGTGGATTGATTGGCGCCAAACATTGTTCCACATCAATCGCAGGCATTTTATTATTTTGGCAATTGATGTACCCCGGGACAATGAACAATCCCCTAAAGCAGTTGAAAACATATTCTCGAATTTATATGGCATCATTTTAAGCAGAAATAATCTATATCAACAATGGTGGGAAGGCAGGCATCAGGATTATTTCAGCATGGAACTTGTTTCAATTGAAGGATATGTGCAATTCCTTGTTTATACCATGGAAGAATACCGTGATATTGTTGAAAGCGCGTTCTATTCTCAATATCCAGACGCTGAAATCACGCAAGTTGAGGATTATGTATATGGCCAGAACCGGGAATTCAAAAACATGAAATGGCCCAACAAAACTCATGATATATTTGGCACAGAATATGTGTTAGCAAAGCCCAATGCCTATTCTCTTCGGCTTTGGCGAGATTTTGAGCACGCTCTTTCGCAAGAATTCAAAGACCCAATGGCATCTCTTTTAGAAAACATGAATAAAATCGGGCCAGGAGAGCAGATTTGGCTGCAATGGGTTATTACGCCTGCATATGACGCTGATTGGCAAGGGCCATCCCAAAAACTTGCAATGAAAATAGCAGGCAAAAAAGCTAAAGTATCTGAAAGCTTTCTTGACCAGTTAATTGGATCTTTAGTTTCTTTCCTTGATGGAATCGGAACCGCGATTTTTCCATTTTATAATTACACCGAAGAAAATGCCAAAGTAAAAGACGACATGCCAAGCATGATGTTGCATTTGACTCCAACAGAATCAGCTCAATTAGAAGGCATACAAATGAAAGCAGATAAGCCAGGATTTTGGACCAAGATGAGATTCGTGTATATCGCGGAAAAAAATGCCGCTAGCAAGCCACGCGGAGTTAATCCAATTATTGGGTCTTTAAGGCAATATGATTCAGCAAACCAAAATAGTTTTAAAATGCACAAATGGACAAAAACATCAGGAATTTATTATTGGATGGTTAAACAAAGAATGGGCCGTAGAAAAACAAATATTCTCAAAGCGTTTCAGAATCGCTCCCGCTCCATGGGCTCAAATGGAATGATACTGAACACCGAAGAACTCGCGACTTTGTATCACTTCCCAACAGAAGTAGTAAAAGCTCCTCTTGTATCCCGCACCCAGAGCAAGCGCGCCGCTGCTCCTATTAGCTTGCCTGTTGGAGGCGCTCCAAGAACATTGCGAGAACCAGTCAAAGAAGAGCCCCAAGAAATAGAAAAAGAAATAATTGACAAAGCAACGAAAGACGCAACGAAAGACGCGCCAAGCGCGCGTTCTAATCAAGCCCCAGGAAATCTGCCTTTTATATAATATTAAAAAAATACGCTCCCATGCTGGGGAGCGTATTTTTAGGTCTTCTTTTCTATGAAGTATTAAGCATATGTTCATAATATATAATTACTTATACAGACAAGTCAGTTGTTTCGAGGAAAACTGATTTATCTAAAGAGATTTGCTTTGTTTTTGAAAGAGCACAATTCTGGCCCGCTGACTCTGCGGACATTATGATCATCTGTTTATTTTGATTTGTTTTTTGCCATATTTGGCTTATTAGATGATTGGTATTCCTCAACCTATGCGCAATTCTAGAGGTTGTGCATATAAAAAGACACTTCTTGGGACAAGAAGTGTCTGGTTGGAAACTAACCTATAGACAGTATAGCACACCTAGACAAAAAAATCAAGTGTCATGGTGTGATATCAAAATCTCCCATTATAGTTTTGCACTTTGCGCAATAATATCTTAGAATTCCCATGCCACAACAATCCAAGATATGATTGGATAGTTTTGTTATTTCCTTGCTTAATTGCAAGATTCTTAAACATTCTGCGCTTGGCAATTGTTCGCAGAACGCGGTGGTCGGGAAAATGAACCCAGCCCAAAAAATCAACGCCCGATACAAATGTTTTGATAGATACTTTGCGTTCATGCAGATACAAACATAGATTTTCTGACAAAAATTGCTGTATTGATGAGAGTAAACCGAGAAGCCATTGCTTATTAGTGGATAGTACGATAAAATCATCCGCATAGCGAATATAGTATTTGGCCTTGAGCTTGTGCTTCACAAACCGGTCAAACTTACTCATATATACATTAACCAATAGTTGCGAGGTTAGATTGCCGAGCGGCAATCCTTTGCCTTTCTTGGTTGAATGAAAACTGTATATGATTTGTAAAATAAGCCACTGAATATCGGTATTGGGTATGTACCGCCTAATTATTTGAACAAGGACATGTTGGTCAATTGAAGCAAAGAATTTTCTGATGTCGCATTTGAGCACCCAAACGGTTTTGGTGTGGTTGAGTGATGCACGATAAGTATACGAACGAAACTGATTCATTGCTTTGTGCGTACCTTTATTTAATCGGCAGGAATATGAATCCGTAATAAATTTCTTATCAAAAAACGGATACAGTACGCGATATACAGCATGATGCAGTAACCTGTCCCGCACACTGGCTTTGTGGATGTCTCTGGGTTTCGGGTCTGAAATATTGAACGCATGGTACGCCGAGTGCTGATATATTTTATTCGCCAAGTCAGTATGAAGCGCAAGGATGTTAGCCATCAAGTCCCGCTCAAATTCCTGCACATCTCTTCGTTTGCGTTTTCCACGAACAAACTCCTGCCACGCTTCAAGCAGATTATCAACAGAAATGATATACTCATAAGTGCCATTAAAAGTAACCTTTCCCATATATGACATATTCTACCCCCCCCCCGACAATTTTGCCAGTTTTGCAAAAGCTTAAAAGCGCGTACTTGCTTTGGTGCGGTTATTATCAAAAACTGCCAAAAACACACCGATATACTTTAGGTCAAAAAGTTGACAACGCGTTTACTGACATTATTGAAGCAATTTGCGCGGCAAGCTTTCTAGTTCGTGGAGAAAAAAT
>PCVT01000180.1 GCA_002787075.1 Parcubacteria group bacterium CG11_big_fil_rev_8_21_14_0_20_41_14 | reverse complement strand
CAAACTGGCTGTGTTTCGCAGGATACCAAGCCCGCTGCCAGTCAAGAAATCCTTGGAATTGGGGTATGTATATATTATAAATGAACACGATTTTTCTAAAAGGATAATAAGACATTTTATGGTCTTTGTCAATTATGTTCGTGGACTTGAACATACCACAGAGCCTTTATAAAAAAGCCAGTTGCTCTATGAAATATGCAACTGGCTCTATTTTTCATGTGGATTCAAACTCACAGTTTTTTTAATCCTTCCTCATGTTTTTCGTCCTGCTCCTTCCTTCAAAAGAGCCAGGCGACAAAAAAGTAGTAATGCATTTAAGATTTGGGTCAAACACAACTATTGCCTCATGATTCTTGTTTTTCGGCAAATGAACGCGATAAAGCTCAACTCTTCGTCCTGTTCCTTCAAAACGGACCTCAATACGCTCGCATTTCCCGGATTTAATTTCTGCTGCCAAATCCCGCAATTGCCTTCTGCTTAAACTAACACAGAACCGTTCGTTTGCTCTTTGCAAAGCATGCTCCATTGCTTTGCTTCTCTTTTTCCTGGTCTGTTTAAGCAACACATTGCATCTTTTTCCGCTCATGGCAAACCTCCTCTTGAAAAGAACTTTGTTATTGGAATTTTATTTTAAGAAATAACTTAATCATAAGCCGCGCTGCTTGTCAACCACAATCATAACCAGCTCTCCTGAAGCCATTTCTTGTTCAGAAACATTGTCTTTGTATCCTCCATGCGCGCGTGGCCAGTCATGAATCGCGTTAAGCAAATCATCATATGAATACAAAAACGCTTCCCCGCGCTTAGTGCCTGGGTCATTGGTAATGAATTTCCCATTTAACGTATAACCGCGGATAATAAGCATATGATACAAAGGCCCGTCTCCGGAAAAATACGGATTCGGGAGCATACGGCCGGCGGCAGGAACCAGCACGAGTTTGTTTTGAGAAATATATTTTTTGATGTTGTCCGCGCTCACCTCATAATCCAATTCAGCGGACAATCCAAAATACTCTTTAGCCATGAGCTCAACTTCCTTGGAAGTAGTATCTTTATAATATCCAAATGTTTCCATTTCCCAATCCACTAGTTTATTGATGCTTGTTTCCATGCTGTCCGCAGTTAATCCTGTTCCATTAAAAAACGCGTGTGCCATGATGAGAGATGCTTCTTCGCACGCTTCCTGATAAGGCAAATCCCAATTCGCGCGCGGCGCCTGGCTTTGAAACGGAACCGCGAGATTATATTCTAATGGCACTCCCCCTCCTTGAAAAGTAGGGGGTTGGGGGGTGGTATCGTCATTCTGAGCAAAGGGTACTCCCGGAGTCGAAGGATCTCCTTGGATATCAGAAGACATGGCATCATCATTTGGTACTGTCTCTTCCCACGCAACTGCCTCAGGTAACGCAGGCTCGCGCCATTCGTCATATATAGTAAGAACGCGAACGCGATTAAAAAACACTGCGCACACTACAATAATTACCGCTAAAATACTAATAATTTTTTTCATAAAAAGTTATCCACAATTGAATATTTGACTTTCGGTTTTTATTCGGTTATTATAAAACCATAATCAATAATAAAGATAAAAACATTATGGCCCTATCTATTCTTCAACTCACGCTCGCGCTAACTCCTGCTATTATAGCAAGTATTATTGTAAAGCGCATCCACCTTCCTTGGGACAAAGAAAAGCGCCCATCAGAGCGCGCTGAAATTTTATCATTGCTTGCCAAAGATGTTAAAAAAGTGAAACATGTGTTGGGACGCAATATCATTGCAGTAAATCAAGGCAGAGCGTGCCAGATTGTGAATCTTCCGCTTTCAAACTGGAAGCGCTTAAAAAGTGATGATCGTTTGCGAAAATATATGGATGAAAGAATTTTCCAGCAAATGATTTCACAGCTTAAGCAATGGGAACAAATGAAAACTATTTAATATATTACTTATGGTGTGCAGGGTGTGTGCATTTTTGAGCGAGAATGCATGGAGCAAAGCGACCCTTCGGAGCGAAAAAATGCACACACCCGAACACCTATTATACCAAACATGTAAACACTACTAACCATATGACAGTTATTCTTCCAAAAAAGAAACAGGAAATCCTTGAATACTTGAAACAGCATATTTCTAGCAAAGGATTCGCGCCAACGCTTTCGCAAATCGCGAAAAAGTTCAAGGTCTCTTCCCTTGCCACTATTCATGAACATTTGAAATTCTTGGAAGAGAATGGCTTTATTAAGCGCAAAGGCAATATCCAATCCCATGACATGGAGATTATTCGGAATGATAGCAACGTGCAGGACGCATATATTGAAGGAATGAGCGTGTCTTTGCCTTTGGTTGGCCTTATTACCGCTGGAGCGCCAATTGAGGCAATTGAGGATATAGAAGCTGAAATCGCGGTACCAGCTGAAATTGCCCAAGGCAGGCAATGCTATATTCTAAAAGTCAAAGGCGATTCTATGATTGAAAGCTTGATTTGCGACGGTGATTTGGTTATTGTTGAAAAAACAGAATACGCGCAAAACGGAGACATGGTGGTAGCAGTGCTGGATGATGGAACCGCGACTTTAAAGAAATTTTACAAAGAAAAAAATTACATCCGCCTCCAGCCAGCTAACAGGAACTACAAGCCAATCCTGGCGCGAAATGTTGTTGTCCGCGGAAAAGTAGTTGGTATTATTAGAAAATATTAACATTAATAAAAAAATAAAGAGCTGCCATTGCTTATATCAATCCAGAATCCGCGATTATGGGGCGCGGATTCTGGGCCCATATCCATTTATTTAGATGGATTTTTTTGCTTGCAAAATTTTTTAAAAAAGGTATGCTGGAATAGATAGAAACGTACCTTTCACTCAAAAAATAAGGGGAAAAATAAAATGGATCAGGAATATTTGGTAGCGATAATATTAATCGTGATCGTCTTGATTGTATTTGGTGCAATAGCATATATATACGACAAAAAACATGGCTCATGAAAGGAAAAAAATGAAAAAATGCCTAAATAAACAAGGAGAATTAGCCGGAAATAAATTTGGCGCGTTCATCTTGCTAGCAACATTAGGGCTGGCGATCATAGAAGCAATCGCCTTCTTCGCACGAAATGCGTGATAAAAGCAAACCAAAAACCATCGCAAAAAAAGCGTCGGACAAAATTGTTCCGACGCTCTATTTTTTTAATTCACTTACCTCTCTCTCAGACAATTCCCGATATTCCCCTTCTTTCAAATCTCCGAGCACAAGCGAGCCAGTACGCACCCTTTTCAGAGCAACAACGCTCATGCCAACAGCGTCAATCATCTGACGCACTTGATGCTTTCGGCCTTCGTGAATCGTAATTGAAAGCAAATACCTGTCATTGCTTTTTTGAGAAATAATATTAACTTTAGCCGGGCTAGTTCTAAAATCATCCGCGATTTTCACGCCTGACTTCATTTTTTGTATTGCGTCTTTCAAACGCGCTTCATTCCAATCATGCGGAATCTGCGCCAAGGCCTGGTATTCTTTTTCATGCTCAAACTTAGGATGCGTAAGCTTGTTCACTAAATCGCCATCATTAGTCAAAATCAAAAGCCCGGCCGTAGAGCTGTCAAGACGGCCAACTGGAACAATTCTTTTATCTGTTTTAATCAAATCAACAACGCTCTCTCTTCCTTGCTCATCAGACACGGTTGAAACAACGCCAACGGGCTTATTCAGAAGAAAATAAATTTTTTCTTCTTGAAAAATCTTCTTTTTGTCAACAATAATTTCATCTTTCTCAGGATCAGCGCTTTGTCCGATTTTCGCCATTTCTCCGTTCACGCGAACTTTGCGATCTCGGATCAAATCCTCTGCCTTTCGGCGCGAGCAGGTGCCTGCGTCAGCTATAATTTTCTGCAAACGGATATTACTCATGCTTATATACCTAACTTATTAATCGCGGTAATCTTTCTGCCGTTCATAAGAGTAAAAATAAACCTATCCCCTAAATCAACTCTATGCTGAAAATCTTTTTTATTCATTACAGTATAGCGCAAATCTTTTCCACTTTCTTTAAAATACACTTTTAATAATTTTTCCAATTTTATCTTATTCACCTTGCCAACCATAAAAATATCAACTGGAGATTCTTGCTGACCAACAAACGAACCTGACAATACCAACAAATCCATGGACCCGACTTTTTCTATCTGCTGAACCAGCTTTTGCTCAGACAGCTCTTTGGATTTCAAAAGAAGAGCCCTTAGTTCTGGAACTAGAATAAACGAAGGATTTATGGAATAATACTTTTTTTTGTCTTTTTCCTGAGATACAACCAAGCCAAGATTCTCTAGATTCTCAAGCTCTCTTCTGATAGAATTAAGGTGCTCATCAAGCAATCTAGATAGCTCGCGGATATAATAATCTTTATCCTTATCCTGGCCTAAAAATAGCTTCAAAAGCTTGACTCGAACCTTTGATCCAAAGATATGTTCAAGCATACACAAAATTTGTTCAATAATATTAGATGTAGTATAATACCTTGATAGCTAGTCGTCAATACGCAAAACTATGAAAAAACAGCTAACCAATATAATAGCAAGCCAAATACTCAAAAAACAGGCATCTTCTGGCTCTCTTGATATAAGCGAAATAAGGGATGACAATCACCCAGGAAAAGCCATATTAATGTTTGTTGAAATAGAAGCATCAGACAGGGATAATGAAAAAATAATTACTGCGATGAAAAAAGAGCTCTCAGACCAGTTCTTTAACGCGCCAGCGCAAACAGATGAATACGCGTTTGAAAACGCGCTTGCCAAAGCAAATTTACAAGTTAAAGATATTCTGCTTGCCAAACCGAAAAACTGGCTTCAGCGCATTCATATCGCCGCAGTTGCTTTGTGCGATGATGAAATACATATATCTCCTATTGGAAATGTACACGCGTTTTTAGTGCATAACCAAAAAGTGTCTGATGTTTTAGCAACAGAATCAAAATCAGCTCCAAATCCAGTAAAAATATTCACGAACATAGTGAGCGGAAAGCTTAGCTCTGGAAACGCGATTGTATTAACTAATGAAGCTGTGCTTGATTATCTGTCTGAAGAGCGGATACGAAAATGCGCGCATGAAAACGAGCCAAAAGAAGCTCTTGAAAAACTCTGTGAACTGCTTGCTCGGGCTCCAGAAAACAAGCAATTCGGACTTGTAGCAGTAAAAAGAACTTTTCAAACGCAGGAATATGAAAATCTTCAAGATAAAACAATCTTAAAACACAAAACGCAAAAAAAAGAAAGCGCGCCTTTATTAGATGAAAAAGAATACGAAAAAATACTTCCGCAAAGCGCGTATCAAGAATTGGACCAACCAATAGCCCAACAAAAGCGCGCGCAAAAATATCTTGAATATCTGAAAAAATTAACCCCATATGCTCAGGCAGTCATGTCATTCATATTATCATTGCTTTTAAAACTTCTTGAAAAAACGCAAAAATTAATCGCAAGAACAGGCCCAATGCTTTCGCGCGTAGGAAAAACTATTCTTATAACCGCGCAAAACCAGAAAGCGCGCGCCTATCATATCGCCAAAATTAAAAGCGCCATAAGCGCGATAGCGTCAAAAATTTCTAATATCCAAAATTTAAGGCCAAACAAAAAAACCATCTCAGGCGCTGGGATATTTCTGCTTATTATTGTTTTTGCTATCAGCATTGCCACACGCGCGCGCGACAATCAAACTGAAGAAACTTCAACAAATACTCAAGAAATAATTTTTACCATAGAAAACAAAGTTAATGAAGCAGAAGCAGCCATGATTTATGGCAATAAAGCAGGCGCGTTAACGCTGATTATTGAAACAGAAGCTCTTCTAAGCAAAGCGGAAAAAGAATATCCTAACAATACAGAAAACTACAGAGCCATAAGAGATATGATTGAAAAAATAAAAATGCGCGCGGAAAAAAAGCGAGCCATTGAAAATCTAAAACCGATTATATCAATTATTCCAGAGCCAATAAGATCTAAAGAAACCGGAATCGCGTCCTTGGGTAGCGCATTTATTTATTATGACGGCGCGCAAGAGCGAATCGCGAAAATAGATCTGGAAAATGACCTTTTGCTGTCTTTGCCCTTAGAAAACCAAGGCATTGAATCATTTAATATTGCGTTGCCTCTTTCTGATAACACGCTCGCGGCATTGAAGCAAGACGCTGTTTTAATTATTAACGCTGGAGAAGAAACAATATCAAAACAAGTATTTTCTTTTAATCCATCAAGCGCGGCTCCTTTCGCGAGCTATGGCAAAAATCTGTATTCATTTGATATTAATAAAAACCAAATTATAAGATATAGCAGAGCAGGGGCTGGGTTTACAGCGGCCCAGAACTGGCTTACTCAGGAATATGAGCTTTCCACGATTATTGATATTTCAGTTGATGGATTTATTTATCTTCTTGACACCCAAGGCAATGTACACACTTTTTTGAATGGGAAATTTCGTTCGCGCCTAACCTGGCCTGCCTCAGACGCTCCTTCTGACAACGCGCGATTATATACGCGCGAAGAAATTGACACTTTTTACGTGCTTGATCCGAAAAATAGCCGAATTGTGAGAATAAGCAAGCAAGGAGAATTGATTGAACAATTAATATCTGATGAATTTTCAAAAGCAACTAATATGCTTACCGATGCTGAAGAAAAAAATATTCTTTTATTGGCTGATGATAAAATTTTCTTTTTTCCGCTTGCCGAATAAAAAAGGTACCAGACCCGCCGAATCGGAGGGTCTGGTACCTTTTTTATTATTGCTGATTTACAAGTATCAAAGATTACTTCAAAGTTACCTGCGCTCCTGCTGCTTCAAGCTTTTTCTTCATTTCTTCTGCTTCAACCTTTTTCAACCCTTCTTTAACTACTTTTGGGGCTGCGTCAACTAAATCTTTCGCCTCTTTCAAGCCAAGCTCAGTTACTTCGCGCACTGCTTTTATAACCGCGATTTTAGTAGCTCCAGAAGAAGTTAATTCAACATCAAAAGAATCTTTTTCTTCTACTGCTTCTGCCGCGCCTGCTGCTGGCATTCCTGCCATCATCATTGGAGCTGCGGCGCTAACTCCGAATTTTTCTTCAAGGATTTTTACCAGTTCTGACAAATCAATAACGCTCATTTTTTCAATTTCTTGAACAAGCGATTTGAATTTCTCAGGAACTATAACTTCCTTTTTGTCCTCTGTAGCTTCAGCAGTAGGAGCTTCAACTTTGCTCTCTTCTGCTGGTTTTGTTGTTTCGTCTGACATAATGTGATTTCTCCCTATAATAATATTTAATTTATAATATTTAAGCTTTTGCTTCTTTTATTCCATTCAATACTTGTACTAGCCCGCGGATTGTGCTGGCAAGCACATTCACGAATCCACTCACTGGCGCGTTTATTGAACCAACTAGTTTCGCGTATAATTCCGGCTTTGAAAGCAATTTGGATAAATCGCTTACCTCAGCAGCATCTAAAAACTTTTGTTCAAGCACTCCTCCATAAATCTCCAAAGCTTGGTTTTCTTTTTGAAATTTAGCTAAAATTTTAGCCGCGCTTACCTCGTCATTCATTGCATAAGCTACAGCAAGCCCTTTACCAAGATTTTTTACATCCACGTCAATCTTAGCATCATCTAAAACCTTTTTGATCAATGTTTTTTTAATGACTTGGAATTTAACTTGTTCCTGGCGCAATTGATTGCGCAATTGTTCAACTTTAGGCACGCTTAATCCATGATATCCAACAAACACCAATGATTTAGCCCCAGAAACGCTCTCTTTGGCATAGGATAAGGATTGTTCTTTTTGTTCTCTTGTTTTTGGCATAAAATTAAAAATCTGCGTTATTCCGCAGACATTTAGGTCTAAAACAGCCGAATTTGGGCTGATTTTAGTATTTTTCCTAGGTAGGATATTAAGCCCTATTGGACGCCTACGGTCTGCGGATATATTTTCCAGTTCTTTAGCTGGATTGAATTATATAACTATAATATCAAATACCTAAAATAAGTCAAGCTATTTCAAATATTTCGCTTTCGCGATATTATGCTCATCCAGCGTGCGACTGAAGACAGTTTCTCCTTCTGGAGTGGACAAAAAATAAAGATAATCCGTATTTTCAGGATAAAGAGCCGCGCGAATTGAGGCAATGCCTGGATTTCCAATTGGAGTTGGCGGCAAGCCGCGATATAAATAAGTATTATATTCAGAATCAATTTTAAGCTGTTCTTTGGTTAAAGCAGGGCTTGTGCCATTGATGCGGTAATTTAAAGTAGCATCTGACTGCAAAGCCATGCCAATATCTATTCGGGACCAGAATATGTCAGACACAATGCCACGATCTTCATCAAAAGGCACTTCTGCCTCTATAATTGAGGCCATGATCAGAATCTTATAAAAATTCTTATCCTGCGCTAGGGCCTCATCAATCAAATCCTGGGTTACTTTTTCATGTAAATTAGCAACCATTTTGCGCACCACATCTTTGGCAGTCGCGTCCGCGTATATTTCATATGTGTCTGGAAACAAATATCCTTCTAGCGAAGCTCCGGCTGTCATATATTTAAGCAAAGGATACACTTGCGCTAATTCATTGTAAAAATCATTATCAATAGTGCCAAAAATTCCTTCCATTCCAACCACGCGCAAAAATTCTTCCTGACTGAATAATCCTTCGCTCTCAAAATATAAGGCCATATCATAAATTCCCCAGCCCTCTAAAATTTTTATGGTTCTGGTTTCTTTTTTGCCAATAGTGGTAAGCAAGACAATAAGTTCTGATGGAGAAATTTTTTCAGGCAAGTCAAAGCTTCCTGCCCGGAATTCGCTTTGCTTCCCTTTGAGCCAAACTAAAGTGCGGAACCAAAAATCGTTTTTTATGATTTCTTTATCAACTAAGTTAGCTGTAATCTGCTTTACTGATTCGCCTTGTTCAATAGTAAAAGAACGCACATCTTCTTCCACGCGCACACTCCCGAAAATATCACGGCTTATGCTTTTGACCAGAATAAGCAGAATAATAATCCCAGATATAATAATATATTTCTTCATAACTTTTTATAAATATTTTTTTAGATTATTTTTCTTAAGATGATCAACAATGTATTTTACTTCTTGGGCTTTGTCTTTGTTGATTAATAATATAACATCTCTTGTTTCTATCATGGCGAGATTCTCAACTCCTATGGCAGCTATTAATTTTTTCGACTGGGACATAAAAAGATTATTCTTGCTGCCTAATAAGACGGATTCAGTGTCCACTGTGTTACCGTCTTTGTCTTTCTGCGACATTTCAGCAACGCTTCGCCAATGGCCGATGTCTGACCATCCAATATCAGATGGAATAACAAGAATATCTTTTGTCTTCTCAAGAATCGCGTAATCAATCGCGATTGATTTTAATTTTGGAAATTCTTTATTGATAATTTTCTGCGAATATTGTTTGCTTGATCTTGAAATTCTTTCAAGTATGGAATAATTTTTTGGGAGATACTTCTTAAAAAGATCCATCAAATGATCAACGCGCCAAGCGAACCATCCTGGATTCCAAAAATAATCTTTGCTTGAAACGAATTTGCTGGCAAGAGAAAGTTCTGGCTTCTCAATAAACCTCTTAACAGAATACACTGGAAATGATTTTCTTTGAACAACTTTTGTGTTCAGCTGTATATATCCATATCCTGTCTCTGAATAAGACGGCTTAATTCCGAATAAAAGAGTGTGTTTTGGATATTTTTTTATAACTTCCTCAGAAGAGCGCAAAAGACGCGCGAACTTTTTATCATTATCAATCCAGGAATCAGCATGCACGCTAATAAGAATCTCTTTTGGATTATCAACATGCACTCGACTCGCGACAAGCCCAATAGCGCCAGCGCTGTCTCTTTTAACTGGCTCAATAAAAATATTTTTCTTTGGCAATTTAGGAAGCTGATTAAAAACATCTATCTTGTGATCTTTTCCTGTTATAACAAAAATATCTTCAGCATTAAAAAGAACGCTCAAGCGCTGGTATGTTTTTTGCAGCAAAGTCTGCTTCCCAATAATAGGAAGAACTTGCTTTGGCTTGCTCTGCCTAGATAATGGCCAAAGCCTTGTTCCAGTGCCTCCGGCTAATATAACTACTTTCATAATAATAAAATAGTATCATGTCTTGACTTTCCTTTCAAGGTATGCTATACTGTATATAGTTTCTACACCAGACCCGCTGAAAAAACAGGCGGGTTTTGTGTTTACTATAAAAAATATGCTAACGCCAATTATAAGCTACATTTTACTTACTTCTCCAATCTGGGCTCGTACAATTCTGCCCAAAATAAGCTCCATCTTGCTAGTTGGAATTATTTTTGTGGCTCCAAATTACGCGTATGCCGCTGAAATTAACGCGTCTGAATTAATTGAATTAACAAACCAAAATCGGGAACAAGCAGGATTAAACATATTAAATCCAAACCATAATCTAACGCAGGCAGCCCAAGCAAAAGCAAAATATTTGATGGAGCACAATGTATTCGCTCACACCACGCCCGAAGGAAAGCCATTCTATGAATGGATAGAAGAAAATAAATATCATTATTTATACGCTGGAGAAAATCTAGCAATTGATTTCAAAACATCAGAAGCCACGGTTGAGGCTTGGATGGAAAGCCCTACTCACAGAGCGAATATTTTGAATAAAAATTATGTTGACATCGGAATTGTTGCTTTGCGCGGAGATTGGGAAGGAAGAGAAACAGTAGTAGTAGTCCAAATGTTCGGATCCCTTTTAACTGACTCACCTACTGTTTTAGGCCAAGCAATAGAAAACGCCAGCAGCGCGCTCGGAATACGCACTGACTCCCTTAAAACATTAGCATCTGACTTAATCATGCTACCAAGCTTGGCAGGAAGCAAATATTTCGACATTGTATTGCGCCCTAAAGAAGAAATAAAAATCGCGACAAGCAATCCAACGCTTAACGCGATCGCGCAAAGCCCGATCACAAAAATTGTTCAAGGAGAAAAGTATCAGACCCTTTTGAAAACAAAACAAACTTGCTGTTCCAAGGACGCTACATTCGCCTTGACTGAAGAAAAAAAAGGCGCGCTTTTTTCAACGCCCATATCATATCCGCGAATTAATTCTATTTTCGCCAAAGTTGAAACTATTAACTTTTTAAATCTTCCGCTTTCAAGTCCATTATATAATAATTTATTAATCGCCGGCTTCTTGTGCTTGCTTCTTCTTTTCGCGTTTGAAAAAGAATTAAAAGAAGAGCTGGCAAAATGCAAAAAATAATTAAAATAATATTCTTTTCTTAGCCAGATAAATCACTAATAAAGAACTTATTGATCCAATAACAGCGCCAGAAGCCACATCCCCAATATAATGCACTCCAGCCAAAACTCTACCCAAACATACTAAAAGCGCAAGCACTAAAAAAACGCACGCGCTTTTTTTGTATCTTATAAATATGTAGCAGGCCGCAGTCCAGGCGATTGCCGCATGGTCTGAAGGAAATGATTTCGCAGTATGAGGCGCGCCAATAAGCGGATCAAACCCAAAAGAGACAAACGGCCTATCCCTGAAAAAGAAATGACCAACTATAAAATTCAAAAAATAAGCAAGCACAGTAGCGCAAAATAATAAAAGAAGATCTTTAAAAAAATTATTTGAACGCTTCCTAAAAACAAGCAAAACGCACGCCCCAATAATCCAAATAGAATAGGTTGCCAAAAAAACAACAATCCACAAAGGAACGCTTCTTCCTATTTCAAAAAAGAAATTGCTCAATTGAAAATCAATATTCTGCATATTATTTTTTTATATTAATGATCTAGACGTCATCTCCAAGGGCTTTTGAAGGCCTAAAATCTTAATAATTGTTGGCGCGACATCAGAAAGAACTCCAGTAACTTTCAAACTATCTAGAAAAAAATCTTTTGTTTTTGGATTTGATAATTTAAATTCTTGTCCAACTAAAACGCATGGAACAGAGCTAGCGCTGTGCTCTTTTATAATATGCCCGTTCTCCCAATTAACCATGTCTTCCGCGTTTCCATGGTCTGCTGTAATAACGCTCATTCCGCCTAATTTAGCAATATATGAAACAACCTGCTTTAAACAATCATCAATAATGCCAAGGGATTGCACTGTGGCGCGCAAATTTCCAGTATGCCCGACCATGTCAGCATTAGCGTAATTAACAATATAGAAATGAAACGCGCCTGCTTTAAGAGATTCCATGACTTTTTTAGTAATTTCATTTGCTGACATTTGCGGTTTTTCATCGTACTGCGCAACTCCTGCTGAAGGAATAATCATGTTTTTTTCTCCTTTGAACACAATATCTTTGCCTCCATTAAAAAAATATGTTACATGAGCGTATTTTTCTGTTTCAGCAATATGTAATTGAGCAAGCCCTGCTTCGCTTAAAACTCGAGCTAAAGGAAATTCTATTGCGTCTTTTCTAAAGGCAACATGCGCTTTTAAATTTGGGCTATACTCAGTCATTCCAACAAAATATAAATTCCCAAGCAAGCTTCTTGAAAATCCTTTAAAATCTTTTGACACGAACGCGCTTGTTATTTCTTTAGCCCGATCTGGCCTATAATTTGTAAAAAATACCCCATCTCCGGGCTGAACGCGAACAATATCTTTAGCATCTGTTTTTCTAATTACCGCGGGAACAAATTCCTCGTCATATATTTTGTTTTCATAGCTTGCTTGTATTGCTTCTTTTGGGCTTTTAAAAACATTTTCTGATTCTGATTTTACTATTGCTTTGTACGCTTTTTCTACTCGATCCCATTTATTATCCCTATCCATTGCGAAAAACCTTCCGCTTATGCTAGCGATTTCTCCAATTTTTACGCGCTTAATTACTTTTTCAAGCTGTTTGACATATTCAAGTCCGCTGTCAAAAGCAGTATCCCTGCCATCAAGTATAATATGAATATATACTTGCTTAAGATTATTGCGGCCAGCAAGCTCCAAAGCAGCGTATATATGCTCCACATGCCCATGAACTCCTCCATCGCTTAAAATGCCCAGGATGTGCATGCTGGAATTGTGTTTTTTGCAATGCGCGATAAGGCCAAGCAATTCCTGATTCTCAAAAAAACTTTTATCTTCTATGCTTTTATTGATTCGTAGAACATCTTGATACACGATTTTGCCGGCGCCTAGATTCTGGTGCCCGACTTCTGAATTTCCCGGCTCTCCCCAAGGCAGGCCAACTGCTTCGCCTCCTGCGGCTATTGAAAATGTTTGAAAATTCCTGATAAGAGAATTAAAAAACGGCATTTTAGCTTCTGAAATAGCATTTCCCCTGCTTTTTGGAGCAATGCCAAATCCATCTAAAACAATAAGCGCAAGCGGAATATTTTGTATGTTGCTAATGCTTATCATGGTATGATTAATGATTTGCCAGTCATTGCTTGGGGCTTTTGCAGTCTGAATAATTGTATAATAGTTGGGGCCACGTCTCCAAGCACGCCTTCTTCGCGCAAATTAGGAATCTGTTGATTTGGCGCCCAAATCAGGAAAGGAACCTGATTTTTTGAATGTTCTGTGTCTTTTTCTTTTAAAGACATGTCTTTCATTTCTTCTATATTTCCATGATCAGCAGTAACGATGAGGATAGCGCCTGACTGTTTGACCGCGGACATGATAATTCCAAGTCCGCTATCAGTTGCTTTGATTGCCTCTTTAGCTGCTTCAAAATTTCCAGAATGCGCTACCATGTCAGGGGCCGCGATATTCACGGCTATAAAATCATATTTTTTCTCGTTCAAAGCCCGCGCCACTGTATTAGCGATCTCTTTTGTCGCCATTGCAGGCGCTTTGTCATAACTATCAACATCAGGAGATGTTATTACGAGCCGATCTTCGTGATTGACTGGTTCAGCATATCCTCCGTTAAAAAAATAGGTAATGTGCGCGTATTTCTCGCTTTCAGCCATATATAGCTGGCGCTTATTTTTAAGCACCATGGGAAGCGTATCATCAACGTCAATGCTCGGATAAGCAGTAAGCATATTTCCTAAATCAGGTCCAAAATCAGTCATAGCGACAAACCGCAGATTCTGAATTTTCTTTTTCGGCGTGAATGAACCAGGATTTTTTTCGGTAAAATCCTCCTGCACAAATACTTTGGTAATCTGGCGCGCCCTATCAGACCTATGATTAAAAAATATAATTGAATCATTGTCTTGAATCATGCCAACTGGCTTTCCTTTGTCCACTACCACGTGCGGAGGTATGAACTCATCACTGATGCCTTCGGAATAAAATTGATCAAATACTTCCAAAGGATTTTCTACTGCTTTGCCTTCTCCTAGTACCAAAGAGTTGTACGCCTGCTGGGTCCGACTCCATTCTTTCCTTCGGTCCATGGCAAAAAATCTGCCCATTACCGTGGCCACAAGCTGGTTTGGCTTTAAGTGTTCAATTACTTGTTTGAGCTGATTTTTTCCACCTTTTGGAGATGAATCTCTTCCATCGGAAAATAAATGCAGAAACACTCTTTCAACTTTTTCTTTTTCCAATAATTCCAAAAGCGCGTACAAATGTTCGGGTGTGGCGTGCGCGCTTTGGCCATCAGAAAGCATTCCTACTAAATGCATGCTAGACTTATTTCGCTTCACATGCTGGATTGCTTCCAAAAAAGCTGGATTTTTGAAAAAAGTGCCATCTTCTATGGCTTCTGAAATAATGACTTGATCTTGCTTTACGATTCTTCCAGCTCCTAAATTAAGATGCCCTGCTTCTGAATTGCCGTCTTGATCTCTGAGCAAACCAACGTATTCTCCATGCGCCCAAAGCCGAGTTGCTTTGGATTCTTTCCTAAGCTGATCATAATACGGATGGCTTATTTTGGATAATGGATTTGAGTCGCCCTCTGGCGCGATTCCCCAGCCATCTATGATAACCAATACAATAGGATTGTTTGTTGGAATTTGTGTGTCCATAAAAAAATTTACTTATCTTATTTCCCTCTCTATTTCCATTAAACGGTTATATTTGGCAACTCGCTCCCCGCGCGACGGGGCTCCGGCTTTAATAAAATCAGCAGAACACGCCACTGCTAAATCAGATATGAACGCGTCATTGGTTTCCCCGCTTCTATGCGATATTACGATTTTGATGTTATTCTTTTTAGCTAGTTTGATAGTCGCGATGGTCTCGGAAAGAGTGCCGATTTGGTTTGGTTTGATAAGAATCGCGTTTACTGCTTTTCTTTGTATTGCTTGTTTGAGCCGATCTTTATTGGTCACGAGAAGATCGTCTCCAATTATCATAATGCGATCATTATTTGCCGCGGAGGTGAACCTAGTCCAGTCATTCCAGCCCTCTTCTTCAAACGGATCTTCAATGCTGATAACATGATATTGCTCTGCCCAGCGCGCGTATAGTTTAGAAAGTTCTATTGGATCTAATTTTTGTTCAGGAGGCGCGATGATGTATTGCTTTTTTCGCGCGTTATAGAACGAATTCGCGGCCGCGTCAATGCCGAGCGCGACATCAATTCCCATGCGCATATTGTTTTTCGCGATGCTTTCTTTAAACAATTCAAATATTTCATCCAAAGACGAAACATCAGGCGCGTATCCGCCTTCATTGCCAACGTCGCTATCCATGTTGCGCGTTTTAAGAATATCTCCGAGAATATGAAAAATCTCTGATCCAGTTTCTATTTTTTCTGAAACAGTTTTGTTGGAAAGAGGAATAATCTGGAATTCCTGCAAAGCAATGTTCGTGCTAGCGTGCTTGCCTCCGTTGATGATGTTCATAATCGGAATTGGCATGCTGGTGATGCGCGGAAAGCTAAATTGATCGCGCAATGATTCATACAATGGTTTGCTTTGTGCTTGCGCGTACGCGCGCGAGCATGCGAGAGAAACCCCTAAGATAGCGTTAGCGCCTAAGTTTGATTTATTTGGCGTTCCATCCAAATTAATCATTGCTTTGTCGAGCGAGCGCTGATCCGCGGCATCCATTCCATTCAGTGCTTGAGCGATTTTCACATTCACATTACTGCACGCCTTTAACACGCCCATGCCAGCGTAGCGTTTAGGATTATTGTCACGCAACTCTAAGGCCTCAAGTGAGCCAGTTGACGCGCCAGACGGAACCGAGGCCATGGCTTTTATGCCTGAAGACAAAATCACAGTTGCCATAACTGTTGGATTTCCCCTTGAATCCAGAATCTCGCCTGCTTCTATGTGTTTTATTTTTGTTTGAACCATAGTTTATATTTTTACACTACCAAGCCCTGGCATTTCGCCATCTGCCAAAAACGTAAGCATAGCTCCTCCGCCTTCAGACACAAAATCAATTTTATCAACCAAATCAAGCTTCTCTAGAACTTCAACAGTTTCCCCGCCTCCGGCCAAAGTCCTTGCTTGTTGATTTTGCGCGATCGCGCGCGCGATTTCATAAGTGCCTTTTTCAAACGCGCTGTCTTCAAATTTTCCCATTGGCCCGTTCCAAAGAATAGTGTTTGCCTCCTGAATCAGCTGAACAAATTTTGTGTTCGCCTCAGGCCCTATATCAAGCATTGCCTCATCTGGCTGAATTTCGTCCACTGACACTGCGCGGCCTTCGGCTACGACCGCGTCATCTGGCAGAATGATCGCGCTATCGGACAAATCACGCGCATCTGACAGCATTTCTTGCTCAACTAATGACTCTCCCATTTCTTTTCCACGCGCTTTCAAAACAGTATTTGCCAACCCGCCGCCAAGCAAAATAGCATCTGCCTTGCTTGACAATGCTTCTATCAAAGGAAGTTTTGTTGATATTTTCGCTCCGCCTAAAACTATCATAAACGGCTTTTTTATTTCTAAAATAAATGATTCTAAAGTACTAACTTCTTTTATAAGCTCTGGGCCTGCAAACGCGCGATCCATTATGCCTGGCAAAGCAGACATGGACGCGTCTGCGCGATGGCTGTTGCCGAACGCGTTATTAATATACACTTGGCCCCAGAGCGATAATTTTTCCGCGAATAAAGAATCACCTGCTTTTTCTTCTGGCCAAAATCGCAAATTTTCAAGCATAATGATTGGCTCATGCTTGTGAGCAAGAGGATCCACGCTAATATCGTCAATCAAAGTGATTGGCTCATCCAAGCCCTCAGACACGCACAAATCAGCTAATCGGTCCCGGATTGGGGCAAGAGACAAAGACATATCTTTATGATCAGGCCTACCGCGATGGCCAATGAGGACAACTTGCATAGCGCCATATCCAAAAAGCTGGTGTACTACTGGCACAATCCGTTCTAGGCGCAAGTCGTGATATTGGTCAACAATTCCATCTTCATTGACTTTAACGTCCAAATCACAGCGCATAAGCACTCGCTTTCCAAATATGTCTTCTTGTGTATAGGTATTGAATTCCATACTTTGATTATAACAAAATCTCCTTTGCAAAGAAAGGGGGTGTATATTTCAAAGGTGAGACCTTTTGGAAAGGTCTCACCTTTTGTTCACTTCCTGAGCCAGCGCCTGAACAAATGATTGCAGATCTTTTTTATTGGTATATTTTCCAAGAGAAACCCGCACACTTCCTTGTGCAACTTTTTTGCTCAGGCCGCACGCAGTCAAAACATGAGACGCGCCTAAATCTCCAGAAGAGCATGCAGAGCCGGATGAGACGCAAAATCCGCACTCGCTCAATCGCATAACTAATGATTCGCCTTCAATTTTGGAAAAACAAAATGATACATTATTCGCAATCCGATATTCTGGATGACCAGTAAGCTTTGCTTCTGGAATAGCTTTTCGGATTTCATGGATCAAATAATCGCGCAATTCAGAAAGACGATGTGCTTCGCTCTTACGATGCGCGTCAGAAAGGCAAAGCGCTTCTGCAAATCCGACTATGCCAGCAACATTCTCGGTCGCGGACCGTAATTTCCTTTCTTGTCCTCCGCCATGCATTTGTGGCACAATCTCAACACCGCGACGGACGTACAGCGCTCCAACTCCTTTTGGCCCATAAAATTTATGCGCGGACAAGGACATCATATCAACATGCAACTTATTAACATCCAAACACAAAAGTCCTGGAGCTTGAACCGCGTCTGTGTGCATGAGAATCCCTTTTTTCTGAAGATGCTTTCCGATCTCTGAGATTGGCTGAATGGTTCCTATTTCATTATTCGCGTACATTATTGATACAAGAAAAGTATTATCACGGACAGCTGACATTACGTCTTTCGGATTAACAGAACCATATTCATCAACATCAACATATGTTATATCAACTCCAATCTTTTCTAGATAACGCGCTGTTTCTAAAACAGCTGCGTGTTCAATCGCGGACACGATTATATGTCCTTTATAATCATAAACTTCCGCCATACCTTTCAAAGCAAGGTTATCTGCTTCAGTTCCGCTTGAAGTGAATATGATTTCATCTTTTTGGCAATTCAAGACAGACGCGACTTTTTCGCGCGCATCATCAAGAGCGGATTTTGCTCTGAGACCAAGAGAATGCAAAGATGACGGATTAGCATACTCTTCATTAAAATATGGACCCATCACATCTAAAACTTGCGCATCAACAGGAGTTGTGGCAGCGTAATCCAAATATATTGTTTTATATTTCTTTAACATAAAGAATCAAAAATACCATAAAAGACCTGTTAACGCAATAAGAACAGGCCTTTTTAAAATCTGATTATTCTTGCGATTTTTCCCAGGCAACGCATTCTTGGAAATTAGCTGGCTTTGAACAAAGCACTTGGCATTCTTCCCAATTTCTACACCCTCTTAACTGAGCCAAAGGAAACGCGACTTCTTCAGCATCAATACTGTCAAACGGATTAGCGTAAAACGGAGCAATCCTGTCTCCAAGAACATTTTGCGATCTTGCTGGAGATGATTCAATAGCGCT
>PCVT01000155.1 GCA_002787075.1 Parcubacteria group bacterium CG11_big_fil_rev_8_21_14_0_20_41_14 | reverse complement strand
AGTAAATATCCGCAATTTGAACGGCTTATGCAGGAGATGAAATTGCGGAAATTTAGCCCCAGGACCATGAGTTCGTACATAACAGGCGTAAAATCATTTTTGGAATGGATCAATAAAAGCCCGAAAAGCGTGAATTCATCTGATGTGCGCGCGTATTTGGAAAAACTGGTTGATGAAGGAAAATCCGGCTCAACCATCAATACCGCGTATAGCGCGTTGAAATTCTATTTCGGGACAGTTTTGAAACGGAAATTTTTTGTCGCAATTCCGCGCGCCAAGGCGTCCAAAAAACTTCCAGTCGTGTTATCAAAACAAGAAATCAAGCAATTGTTTTTTCCAATCAAAAATGCCAAGCATAAATTATTGCTTGGCTTTATGTATTCCACTGGATTGCGCGTATCAGAATTAACAAATCTAAAAGTGCGGGATTTGGATTTTGACGAAAAATTGGTTACCGTTCGCGCCGGAAAAGGCGACAAAGACCGCGTGACTATCCTATCCGACAAAATCATACCAGTACTCAAAAAATTTACCAGCAAAAAACAAGGGGATGATTTTGTGTTCGCGAATAACAGAGGCGGAAAACTCACTGAACGATCAGCGCAAAAAGTATTCTTCGCAGCGCTCAAATTATCAGGAATAAAAAAACAAGCAACCTGCCACAGTTTGCGCCATTCGTTCGCGACCCATCTTTTGGAAAATGGGACAGATATTAGATATATTCAGGAATTACTTGGGCATAAGCGTTTAGAGACAACCCAGATTTATACACACCTTACTAATCCGGCGCTAAAGCGCGTAAAAAGCCCGCTGTAACGCCACAATACACTGCGTTTGTCTAGTTTGCATTGTGCTTATCATCTGCTACAATAAACTAATTACAAACGGAGAGAGGACTCTGTTTTTTTAACGGCTAAGCTAGCTTAGCCATTGAATATATGACCCTGCCATATCAAAAAATAAAAGATATTATCTTTGGAGCAAATCCAATGATTTTTTCCAAAACAGAAATACAGGAAAAGCAAATACAGCCGGCTAGTTTAGATTTGACTTTGGGCGACCGAGTGTACCGCATCTCATCGTCATTCCTTCCAAAGCACAATGAAAAAATTTGGGATATCCTAAAAGCGCGCACGCTCTATGATTTTGAATTAAAGCCCGGCACAATTTTGGAGCCAAATTCATCATACATAATTCCTTTGAGCGAGTATGTTGATTTAGCCCCGGGCATTTACGCGCACGCGAATCCAAAATCATCAATCGGGCGAGTGGGATTATTTGTCCGCCTGCTCTGCGACGGCACTCCGCGATTTGATTATATTCCTCAAGGATATAAGGGCCAGCTATATCTGGAAATTATTCCGCTTGATTTTGTTGTAAAGATTCATCCAGGCCTTGCCTGCAACCAGATTCGGTTCCGCACTATGAGGCCATATAAAGTCCGTGAAGCAGAACTGCGATTAGCGCATGCCAAAGACGGAATTTTATTCAATCAGCAAGGCATTTCCATGACACAAGATGATTTGCTTATTCGGGATGGGGGATTGATGCTAACAGTTGATTTGGATTCGCGAGATGTTATTGGGTTCCGCGCAAAGCATGATACTACTCGCGCCATTGACTTGGGCCTTGTCGGTGAATATGATCCAAATGATTTTTGGGAGTCCATAAAGCGGCCAGAATCAGGGGAGATGATTTTAGTTCCTGGAAATTTTTATTTATTAGCATCACAAGAGAGGATAAGTTTTCCGCCTATGTTTGCCGGAGAAATGGCAAGCTATGATGCGTCTTCAGGGGAAATGCGCTCGCATTATGCTGGATTTTTTGATCCTGGATTCGGGTTTGACATATCTGGAGCTGATTCAGGCACTACCGCGGTTCTTGAAGTCAGAGCGCATAATGTTCCGTTCCGCTTGACTCGAGGCCAAGTAATCTGCAAAATGGTGTATGAGCATATGCTGGAAGAGCCAGATGAATTATATAGCACAGGATTTGGCTCAACCTACACAGGAGCAGGCCCGAAATTATCAAAGCATTTTAAGCAGGTTTGGAATTAAATTATGCAAGTCAAAATAAAACGAATAGATAAAGCACTTCCTTTGCCTCAATACGAAACCCAAGGCGCGGTTGCGTTTGATTTTATCGCGCGAGTAAATACTGTTATAGAACCGCATGGAATCGGCAGAATTCCGTCAAACATTGTTCTTGAAATTCCAAAAGGGTATATGGTGCTGGTGAAAGACCGATCTTCAACCGCGAAAAAGAAAGGCATACTCATGACAGCTGGAGTGATTGATCAGGATTATTGCGGAGATAATGATGAAATTTTAATGCAGTTTTATAATCCTTCTGATGTTGAGATTACAGTTAAACGAGGCGAACGCGTGGCTCAGGGAATTTTTGTTGCGGTTGGAATTGGAGAGTGGGAAGAGGTTGATATTATGAACAAAAAAGATCGGGGCGGATTTGGGACTACAGATCAGAAACAATCCTCTGAAGTTCAAGAACAAAAAATTCGTATTGATTCAATAACGCCTAAAAAAGCGCAAAAAGGCAAATTAATTGTGTTAGACGGCACAGATGGAAGCGGCAAAGCAACGCAAACAGATATTCTACTTGATCGGATAAAAAAAGAAGGATATAAATCATCAAAAATTGATTTTCCAAAATATAGTGAAAAATCAGCAGGCCTTATTGAAAATTATTTGAACGGCAGATATGGAAATCCTGATGAATTGAATCCATATATTGCGTCTCTTTTTTACGCGCTTGATAGGTATGACGCGAGTTTTGATTTTAAAAAATTGCTTAATAATGGAGAGGTTGTCGTGTCAAACAGATATACTTCGTCAAACATGGGGCATCAAGGAAGCAAATTTACAACGCCAGAACTCAGGAAAGAATATTTTGAATGGCTTGATACATATGAGCATGAAATTTTTAAAATTCCACGGCCTGATTTGACTGTTATTTTACATGTTCCAACAGAATACGCGCAAGAACTTCTTGAAAAAAAAGGAACCCGGAATTATATTGATGGGAAAAATAAGGATTTGCTTGAGTCAGATTTGGGCCATCAAAAACGGGCAGAACAAACCTATCTTGAAATGGCGCAAGAGTTTGAGAACTTTGAATTGATTGAATGCGTGCAGAATGGCCGTCTTTTATCAATTGAAGAAATTAGTGAATTAGTTTGGGAAAAAGCATTAAAAATCATATGAAACAATATTTAGATTTATTGCAATATGTCATGGACTATGGCGTTGATAGGGGCGATAGGACTGGCACAGGCACTAGAAGCGTATTTGGCTACCCTATGCGCTTTGATCTAAGGCGCGGGTTTCCTTGCCTTACCACAAAAAAATTGCACTTGCGTTCAATCATTCATGAGTTGCTTTGGCTTTTGAAAGGCGATACTAATATCCAATATCTCAAAGACAACAAAGTAACGATTTGGGATGAATGGGCAGATGAAAATGGGGAATTAGGGCCAGTGTATGGCAAGCAGTGGCGCAGATGGGAAACCGCGGACGGCCGCGTGATAGATCAGATTTCCGAGGCAATTGACCAGATCAAAAATAATCCAAATTCGCGGCGCATTATTGTGAATGCCTGGAATGTTGGAGAGATTGATAAAATGGCATTGCCTCCTTGCCATATGTTTTTCCAGTTTTATGTTGCCAATGGAAAACTTTCGTGCATGATGTATCAGCGTTCGTGCGATATCTTTCTTGGCGTGCCTTTCAACATTGCGTCATATTCTTTGCTTACTATGATGATGGCGCAAGTGTGCGGTTTAGTTGCTGGAGAATTTGTTCATATTTTGGGGGATACGCACATATATTCAAATCATTTTGATCAGGTGCGCGAACAACTCGCTCGTGTGCCACGAAGCTTGCCTAAAATGAAAATAAATCCAAAAGTTAAAAATATTTTTGAATTTAAATTTGAGGATTTTGAATTATCAGATTATGATCCGCATCCTAGCATCAAGGCGCCCATCGCGGTATAATATTAACAACATTCCCCCTCTTGTATTCAGGAGGGGGTTAGGGGGTGGTATCGTGTCATTTTGTAATCCGCGCAACCACCCCCCAGCCCCCTGCTTAGTAAAGGATGGGGAGTATTTATGAATAAACCAATCATTTCAGCAATCGCGGCAATCGGGAAGAATAGGGAACTTGGCAGAAAAGGCAAGCTGATTTGGCGCATCCCTGAAGATATGAAGCATTTTATC
>PCVT01000036.1 GCA_002787075.1 Parcubacteria group bacterium CG11_big_fil_rev_8_21_14_0_20_41_14 | reverse complement strand
GATCTGGCCTGGGCCATACGCGAGAGAATTGAGATCGCGGTTAACAGCTTGTCCCACGCGCAGCGCCTTTCAAAAATTATTAAACATTCTTCGTACGGCTCTGACAGTTTGCGTCTACATATCAAAATAGATACTGGCATGGGCCGGATGGGTATCCTGACAAGCAATGCAGTTGACTATGTCAAACAAATCAGCGAATTGCCGAATCTCGCCATCAAAGGCATTATGAGCCATTTTGCGGATGCGGTTGGACATCGCGAATACGCGCAAGAACAGTTAAAACGGTTTGAGGATATTAAATTTCAATTGTATCGGCAAAGCGTTCAAGACAATGGGTCAGGCGCATCAGGATCCCAAGATTGGGTATGGCACATGGCAAAAACCGAAGCAATTTTGGATTTTCCGCAGTCGCATTTGGATGCAGTGCGGCTCGGCATCGGCCTCTATGGCTTATGGCCGAATATTAAATTGATAGATAGAGTCCATGCTTTGCATCCTGAATTTGAACTCAAACCCGTGTTGTCGTGGAAAACGCGCATCTTGCAGGTGAAAGATTATCCAGAAGGGGAATATGTGGGGTATGGATGCACGCATAAAACCCATCGCCAAACCCGGATTGCTATTTTGCCTGCCGGGTATTACGAAGGATATGACAGGGGATTATCAAATAAAGGAGATGTCCTGATTGGAGGCAAGCGATGTCCGATTATCGGAAGAATTTGCATGAATATGTGCATGGTTGATGCAACTGGCGTGAAAGAAGTAAAACGCGGAGATGAAGCGGTTTTAATTGGCGCTCAAGGTCGCGAATATATCAGCGCGGATGAAATTGCCAAAAAGATTGATACTGTGCATTACGAGGTTGTCGCGCGCATTAATCCGAAAATTGAACGAATCATAACAGAATAACATTTTTATCGTCATTTCGACCAAAAAGAAATGCGTATATTAAAATATGCGAGAAGGAGAAGCAAAATATACGGGTGACAACTATCCTGCAGAGAATTATGATTTTTTAAGCATAAAAGATGCACGCGAATTAGAAGAACAAGGAACTGTTATAGTTAGACAATTTCTAAAGGATTATCCCCAAGAACTGCCAGACGCAATTATTTTACCAGATACTTCAGCACGCCCCCTTTTTTATTTCTTAAAACCAATTTTAGATAAGACATCGAAAGAGAGAGGCGTTGTAAAATCCAAAATTTATTTCTTCAAAACCAACAGATTTATAAGCGAAGCTTTAAATGAACCCCATAATAAAGAAGCCCAAGAGTTGTATGATTCCGGTCAGTGGAGCCAGAAAAAAGCAAAATGTGAAGAAGAAAAATATGGAGATGCGGAATGGAAGTTAAGTGAATTATTGAGGCAAAAAAAATTAACGCCTGATGAATCGAAACGAATTAAAGAAAAAATCAGAATAGAACTTGAGAAACAATATGTTTTTAATGCTTTGGGAGATATAATACGCAATATGAATAAAATTAAGTTTCCGCTTCAGGTTTTGCGAAATCGGGCTAATGAAATAAGGAAACACATAAATAAAACAAATCCAAAATTAATTATTTTTGATGATATTATCGCCGGCGGCGACACCTTAACTTCCATCAATACCGCATTTGGAGAAAAGATTCCAGCGTATGCGTTTAAGGGCATGTATAATCGAGATTACTATGCAGAGCAAAACAATTTAGACATTCATGTAGGTTTTTCTACTGGCGAGGGGCAAGGATATTATGTACCTAAGATAAATTTTGATTACAGGCATAGCTCCGCAATTGGCGTAAAAAAAGAAGAAACAGGGAATGCTTCATATGCTGAACTCTTGGAAACAATGGACATTTCAACAAAGCGTGACATGGGATATTTGCGAAGTGACATGAAAAAAATTGGGGAGGAGGTGATAGAAAATTTAAAATATGACTAGAATAGCAAGTTAAAACTATATGGAAAGATCGAGAGAGAATTTTTTTGGGTATAACGAAACAAAACTAGAAGATAAAGAAAAAGAGCCACCTCTTCAGATTTTAGAAATAGGTCCTGGTCATGATCCAAGCTATCTTCACTTTCCTCACGATGTTGCCGGCCATGAGTATAGGTTTGTGGGGGTAGACTTTGATATGTATGCGTTAAAAGAGCTTCAAGAACGAGATAGCAAGAGGTATGTCCCCAAGGTTTTAATTCAATCAAAAGTAGGCGGTTGGGCGCGGGATGCCAAGGGAGTCGGCTATGAAAATCGTTTGCCAGTACAGAACAAATCAATGGATGTGGCGGTTCTTAGGAATGTATTATCTGTTGGTTTAGAAATTTCAAGAACAGATCCTATGCCCGTTATACAAGAAGTGTCGCGGTCTCTTAAAGACGGAGGACAAGTAGTAATTTTAGAAACCAACACTCCGACACTAGATGATTTTGCTTTTTGTAATCGGGCTAATTTGAAATTAATGCGAATGCTGATGCCTGCTCTGATATACCACAACGAAGAAGAAAGGATTAAACGAGAATTAAAGATTGCTTTACAAAATAAAAGCAATCAACACAGCACGCTAGCTAAAAATTTTTATCGCGATATTCCCGCGCTTTATGATTATATCGTTAAAAGTTTTATTAGGATTGATCCCTCTGGGCATTCGCAACAGGAGTTGAGGCAAAAAGAACATCAATTTTGGGTAAATACAATCCACAAAGAAAAAAGTAGTTTATATAAATGGATGCTGGAAGGATCAATGACCCCACTGTCATCTTTGGAGTCCAGTGCGATTTATACACAAAAAAAAGTAATAAACCATGGGTCTGAGATAATTTCTCATCCAAATCAAACTTTTCAACACTTTTGTTTGCCTTATATGGCTATCTATGAAAAATAGTTTTCTTGAGATTAAATATGACGAATAATAACAATAAAATATGCGTGGCCGTGTTGTTCGGCGGCAGAAGCGGAGAACACGAGGTTTCCTTGGTTTCAGCTTCAAGCGTAATTGAGCATTTGGACAAAGAAAAATACGAAGTGATCCCCATTGGCATAACAAAACAGGGAAAATGGATTAAAGGGCATGATTCAATGAAGTGTTTGAAATCACCTCATGCGCCTGATAAAAGCAACGCCATAATTGCGCCTGAGCCGCGCGAACTGTTGTCATCAAACAGCGAAGAAAAAATTGATGTTATATTTCCGGTTTTGCACGGCCCATACGGAGAAGACGGAACCATGCAGGGATTTTTGGAACTCACCGGATTGCCATATGTTGGTTGCGGCGTGTTGGCCTCAAGCGTATGCATGGACAAGGTAATGCAGAAAAAAGTTTTAGAATCGGAAGATATCAAGCAAACCCAATACATTTGGTTTTGGGCAAAAGATTGGCACGCGCGCAAAGACATAATTATTAATGAGCTTGCGTTCGCGTATCCGTTATTTGTCAAACCAGCGAATCTTGGCTCCTCAGTTGGCATATCAAAAACGCATGATAAGGAAGAGCTTGTCAAAGCAGTGGAAGAGGCTTTGCAGTATGATCGCAAGGTTATTATAGAACAGGGCGTTCCAAATCCGCGCGAAATTGAAGTCGCGGTGCTTGGCAATCAAGAGCCAAAAGCATCCGTCCCAGGAGAAATCATTCCTTCAAATGAATTTTATGATTATGATGCCAAATACGTGGATGGAAAATCGCAAGCAAAAATTCCAGCTGACTTGGCAGATGATCAAATAAAACACATTCAAGAAACCGCGATCAAAGCATACAAAGCTCTGAATTGCGAAGGCATGGCAAGAGTTGATTTTCTTTTGACAAAAGATAATGAATTATATCTGAACGAATTAAATACTATTCCAGGGTTCACATCCATCAGCATGTATCCAAAGCTTTGGGAAGCAAGTGGATTATCATATAAAGATTTGCTTGACCAGCTCATCACGCTCGCGCTCGCGCGATCCAAAGAAAAACAAGATATAAAAATAACATATCAGCCAAAAAATGACTGGTATAATAAATAACTACAATGGTACGAAGGCATAGATATTACAAACCAAAACGAAAACTGTATAATCTTCCAACAGCGCAA
>PCVT01000110.1 GCA_002787075.1 Parcubacteria group bacterium CG11_big_fil_rev_8_21_14_0_20_41_14 | reverse complement strand
TTCGGACAAAGCCCTAAAGTTATTCCGGCTCACCACTTTCCTGCCGGTCTTCTTCTCCAATTCCAGACGCGCATTTTTCGCTATTCGTCCGCCTTTCTTGGCCGGTATTTTATTTTCTTTCAAACCTTTAGACTCCATTGTTTCCGCGATTTGGCGGGTGGAAAGTTCGGCCAAGGCCGTGAAAACTAATTCAGCGTCCGACATATGATCCCGGAGATTCTCTTGTTTAAGATTTTTCAGTCCTTTATGTTCTTTAACTGATAAATCGCTCCACTCTTGATGGATGATATTAGTCAAAATAGCGTATTCGTCTTTTTCTTTAACTTCATTGTTTTTCCAGTAATCCGTCAGCTTGTTCCTGATTTCCTGGCCCATCATCCTCTGCTGGATCCATTTTTCGCTCCGGCCCATTCTCTGCCAATAAGCCCGCGAACGATTTAAGGACTTTTCAGGGTCATTTATCTCCTCTATCCTCTCATACCCCACCCGCGCCAGCCAGAGCTTGAACGGCTCAGCGTTTGGCGAGGGAATGGATTGAATAAGACGAAGTATTACTTCTGTATCAGCCACATCAGTAAGACGCATTTTTCCGTCAGGAGCTTCCATTTTCAAACCGTTACATTTTGTAACGGTTTCACTGGAACCCTCGTCAATCAAGCGTTTTTTCAGCACGCGCCAATATACCTGCGGATTATCACTCTTTGTCAGAGCCGCAACAATATCAACCACCGAAAAATACCACTTTTCTTGTTTTTCATCCCAAAGACGACGGATTTTTCTGCCTTCAAAAATGGCTAGTTTTTTTGATTTTAAGAGTAATTCTGACATGTTTAAAAAACAATTTGCAGGATTTATCCATATGGCTCTTCTTCCTTGCCAATAAAAAATATTTCAATCAAAACAACAAGAACAATCAAGATACATATATTCCACCAAGTCAGCAATTCAAACCGCTGAAGATAAAGCGCCAAAACGACCGCGATTGAAAGAAATGATGCCTGCCGCAAAGACACTGCAGCCGGCCTATCTCGCTTATACAGACGGCGGCCGGAAAGCATAAGCGTGCCCAACAGCGCCCACAAAAACAGCAGCAACGCGGCTGTAATAAAAACAAAACCTGTCCATTGCGCGGTTCTAGGATCAACTTTCATGAGCCCAAACAGCAATAGCCCGGCAAAAATGACGGCTGTCAACAACATGCTAATGAGGGCGTTTTTGTTTTTCATATCTTTTCCTGGATGAATTTTTTAACTTTGCCCGCCGCCGCATGCTTGGTGTTCTTTAAAATGGCGATTCCGGCTGATTCGTCTTCTTCGGCTTTCGCAAGCCACTGTTTAGCGTGATCTATTGGTTTTTTCATACAGGACTTTGCCTTTTTTAATAATATCGCGGATAAAAAAATTGCCGCCTTCAATGCTCCGCTTCACCAGATCAGGAGTATACACGATCAAATCAATCGGCACGGTTCTACCCCACAGCGCACTGTCAATCTTCTCGGACAATTTACTGGTGCTTTTGGTGTTTTTCACAACAAACAAATCAATGTCGCTGTCTTTATTCGGTTTGCCCCACGCGTGCGAGCCGAACAGAATCACCTTCTCTGGTTTGAATTTAGCAACTATGATCTTGGTAAAATCCTTGATTGCGGTTTGTTTTTCCATTGGAGTCATAATATTTATATCATACTAAAAACTTATACCATATTTTCTCTCTATGGTTCCCATCTTGGTGTTGTTTCTTTTTCTGCGGATAATGGTCTTGGTCATATTGGTTCTATTGAATAATTAACTGAAAGGAAATGAGAAGGTGCTCACGAATAAATAAAGAAGAAACATGGGAAAAGCGAGAAAGAATATCAACGCAAAATTAATAACCGCCAAAAGCTTCGTGCCTTCTATGTACTTTAAAAAAACAATTATAGCTGATACTAAGGATGCAATAAAAGAAATAATGACCAAACTCACAACCGGAATGCTAAAAATTACATCAAGAGGATCGTAGAACGCCGAAACCGGCGGATTGGACAACACAGCCACCAAAGCCAAAATGCCTATCACATTGCAAAGTAATAATAATTTGCAGAACTTGCGCATTTTCAAGCGAAAGCCAGTATCATCCTGTCTTACTTGACTTAAAGTTGTCTTGCCTTTTTTGAATACAACGCGCATAACAACCACCACAATGGCTGTTATAACAATAGTGCCCATTATTTCTAATATATTTAAAGAATCCATAAAATTGATATTAATTACAGACAATTTTATTATACCACATTTTGGCCTTATAACAAAATTTATCCAAAATCCCTAAACTCGTCGCAATAATCGCAGAAATGCTGTTTTGGATTAACAGAAAAATTATGGGATTTGATTTTTTCAATGGTCTCAATTATCCATTCGCGGACTTCTTGCTTTTCTTTTTCAGTTCCCACAAACTCTATCTGCTCACCTTGATCAAGATAATAATAGATAAGCTTTTCCACTTTTTCGCGGAACACTTCTTCTGCCGCGATTTGGTATATAAGAAGCTGGCGCTTGTCTGCTAAAGACAACTTTCCGTTCTTTGGGACAGAGCCGGTTTTGTAGTCAACAATGCGCACTGATATATCTTTTTTCTCAGACGGACAAATGTCCACCCGGTCCATTTTGCCCAGGATAGTATATTCCCCAACGCGTAATTTAAAGCTTCGCTCTAATGCTTTTACATTAGGAATAGTATTCTCGGATAGCTGGGTATAAAAATTTTTAAGCGCGGTTTTGCCTTTTTGCTTGTATTTTTTCTTTTGATGTTCATCATCATACCAATCATCAAGCCAATTTTTTTCGTAGAGGGAGAAGAGGTCGTTGAGAGGAACTCCGATGTCCGCGCCACTATCGTCACCCTGAACTTGTTTCAGGGTCTCCGTGTTAGATGCTGAATCAAGCATGCCCTGAACTTGATTTATGGATTCAGCATGACGATTCAATCCGCCAAACAAATCCGCTTGATGAGAATGGCTTTTTTGCGAAATCAATTGCATAAACTGCTGTAAAGTAGAGTGCATAGTTGTTCCATACGAAAACACAAATTTGCCCGGCAAAGGAACTTTCAGCAAAAATTGCATTTTGTACGCAAACGGGCATTCATCAAAAATCTTTAATTGCGTAAATGAAAACATTCTCGGCAGAACTACTTTAAATTCTTTTTTCTGGGTGAATCCACGGGTGGACATGAATGCTTTATTATCCGCGCCTAAAATATCCTTGCTCACAGAAAAAGACGGATGCACTTCAGCAAGCTCCAGTAAAAATCGGGACAACTTTTTCTTCTGCGTTCCGCCATAGTTTTCCGCGGACGTGAAAAACAATCCATTTTTTGCGCGGGTAATGGCAACATAAAAAAGACGGCGCTCTTCCTCAATGTGAATATCCCCTTCTGGCAAAACCTCTTTTACTAAATCATCAGGAATTTTAATCTGTTCCGAACGCTCAATTGTGGGAAATCTGCGATCCACAAGATTGCCTACAAACACATATTTAAATTCCAATCCCTTGGCGCTATGCACAGTCATTACTTTCACCATTTCAGGGCCTAGCTCTGCGTCTATTGGCAAACTTCCAGCATCACCTGAGGTAATTTCCTGCTCCAAAATATCCACCATATCATGCACCCGAGCGTCTGGCACTGATTTTTCGATTGTCTTAAAATGATCATACAGCGCTTTTAGCAAACGGAATTGCTCCTGGGACTCGCCATCTGGCAAGCTGGTTAAATACTGCATATATCCTTGATTCATCCAATCCAATAGAAGATTAGTTGGCTTATCCTGCTTTGCTTTTTCGCTATAGGACGATATCCACGCGCGAAGCTTATCAATTTCAGTTAAAGAAACATCATTTGAAACCCCGCACATCTGAGGTTGCTGAATTGCTGAATACAATGAAACGCGCTTTTTATGGGCATGATGATTCAGCTTCACAATATCTTCTGACGCGATATTTAAAAACGGCGCAGACAATAATCGAAAAAGAGCGCGTGATTCATGATAATCATCCAACACTTTGAAGAATGCCAAAATGTTCATGCTGATTGATGTTTTGTATAGCCCGATCGCGGAATAATTCTGATGCGGAATGTTTGCCATTGCCAGCATGTCTGCGAATTCTTCTGCCTGCGAGTTGGCGCGCACTAAAATCGCGAAATCATTCCAAGTCGCGGATTTGTCTTTTTCTTTAAGCGACAAGATAGTTTCCGAGATAACTTTGGATTC
>PCVT01000031.1 GCA_002787075.1 Parcubacteria group bacterium CG11_big_fil_rev_8_21_14_0_20_41_14 | reverse complement strand
TTTGAATACAAAAATAATTTTTTATCACTATGAAAAACAATATGGAAAATAAAAAATTCTTTTTGTATGCTCGCAAGTCCACTGATGTCGAGGATAAGCAGGTTCTTTCTATTGACGCTCAACTCACCGAATTGCGGGAATACGCCGTTCGGGAAAATATTGAAATTTCCGCCGAAATTGTAGAAAAACAATCTGCGAAAACTCCAGGTCGTCCGTTGTTTAACAAGATGATGAAAGAAATTGAAACCTTCGGCGGAAACATCCTTGCATGGAATCCCGATCGTCTCGCCCGCAATTCGGTGGACGGCGGACAGATTATTTATCTCCTCGACACAGGGAAACTTGCGAGCATTAAGTTTCCAACCTTTTGGTGTGATAACACTGGTCAGGGTAAATTTATGCTCAACATGGCGTTCGGGCAAAGCAAATACTATGTGGATTCTCTTTCCGAAAATACGAAACGCGGACTTCGCCAAAAAGTGAGAATGGGTATATTCCCAAGCCAAGCGCCAGTGGGGTATTTGAATGATAGTAGAACAAAGACGATTGTGGTGGAAAAGAAAAAATCTCGTATTGTGCGCTTGGCTTTTGAGAAGTACACAAAAGGAAATATGCGACTGGAAGATGTGTCAAACTTTTTGGCGAAATCCGGCATTACCACTAGAACCGGAAAGAGAATCTCAAAAACCAAAGCGTCTTTTATACTCTCAAACCCATTTTACATTGGACTATTTAAATATGGTGGTGAAATCCACGAAGGAAAGCACGAGCCAATCATTTCAAAGAAACTTTTTGATGAAGCACAGGAAATGTTGCGGAAGCGTGGACAACCAGAACGCAAACCTAAAAATGAACCGCAACCATTTTGTGGTCTAATTTCCTGTGCTTCATGCGGAATGATGATAACTGCTGAAAACAAAACGAAGCGACAGAAAAATGGCAATGTTCACGAATACACATATTATCGTTGCACGAAAAAATCTAAAATAATGAAGTGCAAAGAAATGTCGCTTCGTTCGGAAAAATTGGACGAGCAGTTATCATCCTTAATCAAAAAAGTTTCTTTGCCCAAAGACTGGGCGGAGGAACTTAATCGTCTTGCTTTGCAAGACTACAAAAATTCCGCCCCGTCTTTGACTGCGTGTGTGAAAGAGAAAGAAAACAAGATCAATGTCATTTCACAAAAGTTAGAGCGACTTCTTAATGGATATTTAGACCAAATTATTGATGAGCAAGATTATCGTTTACAAAAATCAAAACTGTTGTCCGAAAAGAAGTCGCTCCAAGAAGAAATGACATCTCTTTCACACACGCAGAATGATTGGCTCGCACCTTTCCAAAACTGGATAAAAGACGCTCAATCCTTGGACAAAATTGCTTCTGATTCAGACCTTTTTGCTAAAAAGGTCTGTGCCAAAGAAATCTTTGGCTCGCACATCCTCCTCGGCGAGAAAACAGTGCGCGTCGCCGAAGGCGGGAATCCGAATTCGTTTGGAAAATCAGGCGAAACAGTGTGGGCGTGCCTTCGGCACGCCCACACCTTGGTTGGTTCTCAACCGCTAAGTTCCATTCTGGTGCGCCGTGAGGGATTTGAACCCCCGACCGTCTCCTTAAAAGGGAGCTGCTCTACCAACTGAGCTAACGGCGCGTATTTTGGATAACGCAATAACCATATCAAATAATCTAAACTTTGACAAGAGATTGTTTGTCAGTGTGGTCTGTTTTATGGTATAGTTAGAATGGATAACTATAAGCGCGATATATCAAAAAGAAACGATCAATCACAGAACCTCCCTTAAATCCCCCCTGAATACAGGAGGGAAATAAAAATGCCCGAGAAAAAAATCAAAAAACAAATACAAGACGTGAAAATATCAAAAAATCCAGACCAAAAAAATAACTGGTATAATTTTACATTGCATGAAGTCGCGGAAAAATTAGGCGTTGGAAAAGATGGATTGCGCCAAAGCCAAGTAGAAAATCGTCTTGAAAAATACGGAACAAATGAATTGCCAAGCCAAGGGCGAGCGTCTTTAATAGGGCTTTTTTTGAGCCAATTCCAAAGCTCTTTAACCTATATCCTGCTCGCTGCGGCCTTGGTTAGTTTTTTTATAAACGAATATATAGACGCGTATGTTATTTTAGCAGCTGTTGGAATGAACGTTATAGTCGGGTTTTTTCAGGAATTTAAAGCCCAGCGCGCATTGGAATCTCTTAAGAAAATTGTGACCCATCATGTGTGGGTAATACGCGATTCAATGGAGCGCCAGATTGAATCAAAAGAACTAATTGTGGGAGATATTGTAGTTCTTTCAGCTGGCAACCGAATTGTAGCTGATGGACGTTTGTTTGAAGCAGAGCACTTGAAAGTCAGTGAGGCCGCCTTAACTGGCGAAAGTAGCGCTGTTGATAAAATCAACCATGCTTTGGAAGGGAAATTAATAATCGCTGACCAGCATAATATGGTATTTTCCGGAACTGTAGTTGCTGAAGGAAAAGGCAGATTTTTCGTGACTGCTATTGGAGAGAATACTGAAATCGGGAAAATCGCGCGATTAGTAAAAGACACCAAGGAAGTACGCACTCCTTTGCAGAAAAAATTGGATTTATTCAGCCGCAAGCTTGGGATTATGGTGCTTGGATTGTCCGGTGTTCTTATAGTGGTCGGCGTATTGCGGGATCATTCGTTTTCAGAGATGTTCATTACAGCGGTCGCGGTGGCAGTGTCCGCGATTCCAGAAGGTTTGGTAGTCGGAGTAACAGTGATTTTGGCGATTGGCATGCAAAGAATTCTAAAACGCGGCTCATTAGTGCGCAAGCTTGTCGCGGCTGAGACACTTGGTTCCACGAATGTTATCTGTGTTGACAAAACCGGAACCATAACCATTGGAGAGATGCGCGTTGCGCGCGTTATAACTGAAAATCATGATCTAGATATGTCAAAGAAAGATTTAAGTTCTAAAGAGGAGCTTAATCAGGCATATGAGATAAAAAAAATGAATATGATTGCAGTGTATTGCTCTGACGCTTTAGTTGGATCAGCAGAAGAAAAAGAGCAAACAAAAGAAGAAGAATTGCGCGAGCAGATTTTAATCGGGTCCCCGACTGAGCGCGCTCTTTTATTGAGCGCTATTGATGGCCAATTTACTGAGGAGGATCTGCATGAAGAGCGGTCCCGCATGGATGAAATCCAGTTTAATTCAAAAAAGAAATTCATGGCAACTCTGAACGCATGGACTAAAAAGCAGAACATAGTATATCTCAAGGGCGCGCCTGAGAAAATTTTAGCCATGTGCTCTAGGTATCAGAATGGCAAAGGCACGCTTGTCTTGAGCGAGAAAAAGCGTAAAGAACTTATAAAGCTTTATGAAAAATTATCTTCTCAAGGACTGCGCTTGCTTGCTGGAGCGTATAAGGGAGTTTTAAGCAGTAAAACTAGTTTTGATGAATTGCCTGATTACAATGAAGACGCGGTTTTTGTTGGCTTTTGGGGCATTAAAGATCCTATTCGTCCTGAAGCAGAGCAAACTATTCTAGAGACAAAAAAAGCAGGAATTCACACCATCATCATAACCGGAGACAATAAGCATACAGCAATGGCCATTGCCAAAGAATTGGGTCTCGCGCCAAAATTAGACCAAGTAATTGATGGCGCTGATTTGGCTTCGATTTCCGATACTAAGCTTGAGCAATTAGTAAAATCAGTAAAAGTATTTTCTCGCGCCACGCCCGAGGATAAGTTGCGCATTGTGTCTGCTCTTCAAAAAAATGGGGATGTGGTTGCCATGACTGGAGACGGGGTGAACGATGCCCCAGCTTTGGCGCGCGCTGACATAGGGGTTGCTCTTGGCTCTGGAACTGATGTGGCAAAAGATACTTCTGATTTGATTGTGTTGGATGATAATTTTTCAACTATTGTGGCAGCAGTTAGGCAAGGCAGGGTGATTTTTGATAATATCAAAAAAATGATTCTATATCTTTTGAGCGACAGTTTTTCGGAAATTATAATTATTATGATTGGCATATTGCTTGGATGGCCTTTGGTTCTGCTTCCAGCTCAGATTTTGTGGATTAATCTCGTTACAGATGGTTTCCCGCATTTAGCTTTAACCCAGGAGCCAGAAGAGCCGGAAATTATGACAGAGAAGCCAGTTAAGCGGGATGCTTCAATTATTGATTTTGAAGGCAAGTTTTTGGTTGTGTTCATAAGCGTTGTTACTGCTCTTTCCACGCTTGGATTGTATTGGTTTATACTCAAGACCACCGGAGACATTGACCGAGCGCGCACTGTAGCGTTTGCGACCCTTGGCATTGATTCTCTTTTGTATGTGTTCTCAGTGCGAAGCGTGCGACATTCTATTTTTGAGGTAAGTCCTTTCAGGAATAAATGGCTGGTAGCGGCAGTGATTGGCGGGTTCGCGATTCAGGTGTGTGGCATCTATATTCCGTTTTTCCAGAATGTCCTTCGCACAGTCGCGCTTGGCGCGAAAGAGTGGTTTATTATAATTTCAGTGTGCTTGTGGGTGATTGGGCTTATTGAAATTGTTAAGCATTATTTTATCGCGCAAAGGCGTGTGGCTGATTAGAAAATAATGCAAAAGAAGATTACATTTTTAAATAGAGCTTGCGTGCTGAAAAAGGTGCGCAATTCCCGGCACATGCGCGTTCTGGTTCATGGCGACGGCCGGGTTGTTGCAACTGCTCCGTATCGCGCAACATACGGCGCGATGGAGCGTTTTTTGTTTTCGCGAGAGGATTGGATTAAAAAGGCATTGTCAAAATTCGCTAGCCACAAAACCATTTTGCCGGGCGGAGGTGTTGCGCATTACAAAAAACACAAAGGCCAAGCGCGCGAGTTTGTTCTTGACCGGCTTGAACATTTTAATCAATTTTATAATTTCAAATATAACCGCGTTTCCATCCGCAATCAAAAATCAAGATGGGGCAGCTGCAGCAAGAAAGGAAATTTGAATTTTAATTACAAAATTATTTTTCTTCGGCCAGAGCAGGCGGGCTATATAATCGCGCATGAACTCTGCCATTTAAGAGAATTAAATCATTCAAAAAAATTCTGGGATCTTGTATCCGCCGCAATTCCGTGCTATAAAGAAATTAGGAGGAAATTGAGAAAATTGGTTCTTTAACAAGGAGAAGAGAAATGACTGAAGAAAAGAACAAAAAGAATATTCCGGATACTCTGTTTTCTAAAGAAGAAGCAGATCGTATCAACGGAACTATTTTCAGAGAGATGGTTGAGGAAGCGCGGCCTCTCTTGGAGCTTTGAATTACGAAACTCCCCATAGAAAGTTTTTAACACAAAAACAAAACTCAAACCAAAAACAGTCCACGGAAGTGGATTTTTTGATTTTAA
>PCVT01000082.1 GCA_002787075.1 Parcubacteria group bacterium CG11_big_fil_rev_8_21_14_0_20_41_14 | reverse complement strand
CAGTTAAGTCATCAGCTGGAACATACACTGCTTGCACTGATGTGATTGAGCCATCTTTTGTTGAAGTAATGCGCTCTTGCATTTGTCCCATTTCATTTGCCAGAGTTGGTTGGTATCCTACAGCGGACGGAGTGCGTCCTAAAAGCGCTGAGACCTCAGAACCTGCCTGCGTAAAGCGGAACACATTGTCCATAAAAAATAATACATCTTGATGTTCTTTATCACGAAAATGCTCAGCAATGGTGAGCCCTGTCAGGCCGACTCTCATGCGCGCTCCTGGTGGCTCGTTCATTTGACCAAATACCATGGATACTTTGTTTAACACGCCTGCGTCGTCCATTTCATGGTACAAGTCGTTTCCTTCGCGAGTTCGCTCTCCAACGCCAGCAAAAACTGAATATCCGCCATGGGATTTGGCAATATTGTTGATAAGTTCCTGAATAACAACTGTTTTTCCAACTCCAGCGCCTCCAAAAAGCCCTACTTTTCCGCCTTTTACAAATGGGCAGATTAAGTCAATAACTTTTATTCCTGTTTCTAAAACTTGGGTTTCTGTGGATTGGTCAGTGAATTTCGGCGCTGTTCTGTGGATTGGATCGCTTTGCGCGCCTGTTATTTGGTCTTTGCCGTCAACAGTTTCGCCGATTACGTTGATCAGCCGTCCAAGCGTTTTTTCGCCAACTGGAACGCTGATTGGAGCTCCTGTGGCTTGCACCTCTGTGCCGCGTTTTAATCCATCTGTTGAGTCCATTGCGATTGTTCGCACGTTGTTTGAGCCAATGTGCGCGTTCACTTCCAAAACTAAGCGCTTATTATTATGCTTTAATTCCAAAGCATCATAAATCGCTGGAAGTTTGCTTCCTTCATTAAAGGCCACGTCAACAACTGGCCCGATTATTTGTGATATTTTTCCTGTTGTCATATAAGTTTATATAAATTTTTCTTATTTTATTATTCTGGATAAATAAATACTTCATGCATGGTGTCATTTCCGACTTTGTATGTTCCGATTTCTTCCATTTCAAACTTCATGCCCGTGTCTTTGGTTAATTTTTTCAATTGTTTCACAATAATTTGATAAGAAGTCTGTTCTCTCAATTGAGCTAAAATCGGCATGGGGTTATCTTTATCAATATAATTTCTTTTGTATGTTTCAACAAATCCCAATATTAATGAACCTCCAGCTCTTGGATTGCCATCACTGGCCAAATCAGATATGTATATAACAGGCTCATCATCCATTGATGATTCATCATTTTCTTGATCATAGTATCCCGGTCCTAATTTACCTTCATACGCCAAGACATACCCGCGAACCTTGCCTTTATCGTCAGTATATTTCAAACTCATGTTAGGCCTGCCTTTGGCCGCATTGTTCACATCCTTGGCAATTAAAGCGTTTTCCATATTGTGGAGATATTCCATTAAAGATTCATTTTCCTTATAGGCCTTGCCTTCAATGTACGCAACCGGCAAAGTATCTTGAAATGTCAGATAACTAACGCCTTTGGGCAGTTTAATTTCATCTTGTTTGATTTTTTTAATCTCTTGAATTGATATTTTTTTACCAACAATCATTTTCTTGTCTATTTCTCCTTTTTCAATATCCAAAAGATACGCTTTCTCGTGCAAATTATCGCTATAGCCAACCGGCGCTTCAGGAATAAAAGTATTCTCAATTTCAGGCAAGCCGGTTAAAGCATCAGTATATCCTTTGCCAACCGGAATCTTGTTTTTCTCTAAATTATCTTCGTCTCCAAACCTTTGGAGATATTCTTGGAAAAAATCAGTGTAAATGGTTTTTATTGTTTCTTCCATCCTGGAATGAGATTTAAAATTTTGAGCCACTTCAATATTGTCGCAGACGATTACGCCTTTCTTGCCGCGCAGAATTTCCTCATTCACTACTTCGTGCATTTTAACTCCGGTATTTTCTAATTTGTCTCTTAATTCCGAGATATTCTGCTTAATGTCTTTATTTTTAGTTAAAACACTTTGCGCCACAGTGCGCCATTGTCCTTCAGCTGTTTTTCTTTGGACTGTAAACAAAGAGCAAATAGGATTAAATGTATAGACATTATTTTTACCGCTTCCAAATGGCATACAGCAAGCTGTGTCATTGCCAGCTACCACTCCGTCAGGATCTGATTTAAGATTAATTTTAGCCCTATATTGCTCTGTTTCTTTTTTGGCTGATTTCATGCCAAATTGCTCATTCATTAAAATTTCATCAATTTCATTTCTAAATTCAGATACTTTTGGAAATTCTTTTTCAATGTCAGCGGATTTGAGAAAATCAACTAATTTTATACCTCTTGTTTTGAATAATTTGGTTAATTTGCCAAATGTTTTTTTGGGGTCTTTGGCTTCTCCGGCTATGCCTTCGCTTCTTTTGCCGACTGCCTGATAAATTAATTCTGGCAGATTTGTTTTTTGTTTACCTGTGCCGCTTTCCGCGATTCTGTATTCTATTTCCATTGGCTTAAAAACTTGCAATTTATCGTAATCGCCCTCTACTAGCGCGTCCACTAATTCCTCAGCAGTTAAATCCAAATGAGGGAATTCCACATAATTAGACGGCTTTTTGCGATTTTGCACCTCTCTGGGCGTATGCGTATCCATGATTTCTAAAAATCGTTCCGGCTCTTTCCAAAACTCCATTACTTTTTCCATTGAAATGTTAGGATGAAAAGCCAGTGTTTCCACATACGCGTACAGTTTTTCCTTGCCCTCTTTTTTTAATGACTGCAACTGATCTAAAATTTCTTTTCTTTGCAATAATTCGCAAATCTCCTCATATTTTTTTAGATTTTTCCATGATTCAAATATCTTTTTAGGGGAATCCAAATCGCCCAGCAATTCTTGCAACTTTTTAATATTCGGATACTGCCGCCCATCCTTTATAATCTCTTCAAAATCCAAGTTTATGCTATCAACTAAGTTATTCAATTTGTGATGAGCGGTTCCTTGGCCATACACACTGTCGTCTTTTTGGGCTTGATTGAGGATATTGTTATAGAATTCCTGTGGCGGCAAGCCAGAAGACTGCGCTACCTCGCATATCCTTCTGAAATTATGCAGCCCATCGTGACGGGACAAGCCGTCACGATTCAGGTATTCAAACATCTTCTGATAGCCAAAGTATTCCGCG
The DNA here is from genome assembly GCA_002787075.1 of Parcubacteria group bacterium CG11_big_fil_rev_8_21_14_0_20_41_14. Lineage (GTDB taxonomy): Bacteria > Patescibacteriota > Patescibacteriia > UBA2169 > UBA2169 > CG1-02-41-12. Next base: position 1,160 of record PCVT01000082.1, on the reverse strand, counting down.
CCTTGCTCAAAGGGACCTGTGATATTTTGCTCGTCTTTCCATCTGGCGTCCGCAGTTCCGAGATTCTCATAAATTTTTTTAAAATCAGATTCGTTTAGTTCATCTTTTTCGCCGATTATGCCTTCTGACAAAAGAAATTCAGATGGCTTGAGATTTAATTTTTCAACGCTATCAAGAAAGGCATCATCCGCAAAAGAAAAAATTGTTATATTTTTATCTATAAAATCATTTGTTTCTCCATATGTATCTAAAAGTCGTAGCGCTATTTCCTTATGTGTAATTTTAGTGAATCTGTCACTGTTTTGCATTATTTCAATTGCAGGTAAATTTCTACTGGTAATTAAACTTAACTGCATCTCTTTGTCGTCGCTAATTCCTTGAAATTTGTCAAAGTTTTCCCATACTAGAATATGTTTATTATTATTGATTAACTTTAAGGCAATTGTTTTATCAAGTAGCCCATGAAACTTATCAAGAACTCTGCATAGTTGACGTATTCCATAGCTGGTGGGCATTTCAATAAATTTCAACGCAACTTCATTATCCAGTCCCTTAAATCTGTCAAGTTTACTGATTAATTCATCTTCATAATTTTCATATTTGCCAAGATCCATAAGCTTTATGAGGACATGCTTATCAAGATTGTGAAATCTGTAAAGTTCTCTATTAACTATTCTGCTGGCAGTTATTGGTCCATCGATGTATTTTAAAAGTATTGTACTCTTAACTGAATCTGGAAATTTATCAAGGACATCAAATAATGCGTCTCTTTTCGCCGTTCCTTCATTAAAGATCTTTAAGGCAACGAGCTCATTAAGATTTTTGAAATTGCCGATATTATGTATGACATAATAACTCATTCTCGCATCGATCAATTTCAAAGCAACTTCCTGGTCAAGATTTTTAAAATCATTAATATAATACGTCACATATTTCCCTTGTCCGGATTCAATCAGTTTTAATGCCAATGATTTGTGTTTAGATTCCGGGGTATTGTTTAAAATTTCTCGCCATTGAGATGCGCGCACCTCGTTAACACTTAAATTCTTAGCATCTAGTTCTCTTGCATCCATCAACATCTTAAAATATTCTTCTTCTGTTTTTTCTTCCGCATCCTTATAATCCTCCGCCTTTCCGCTATCAACTTTTTTCTTTAATAA
>PCVT01000091.1 GCA_002787075.1 Parcubacteria group bacterium CG11_big_fil_rev_8_21_14_0_20_41_14 | reverse complement strand
ATACAGCACATCAGTAGCAGTACTAACTTTTTTATACGAACACAAGCAAGAATCAGTCCCTATTATGTCATCTGGATTATCTCGTTCACATAAATTAAGATTCTCTAAATTCTTATCCAGAATATCCGGGCCATCTGGAGTATATCTTACTCCTTTTTCACTGCTAAACGGCGAATCCTCCTCAGGATAAGAACGGCACTGCGCGCTTCCGTTATTAAGCGCGTTAAGATCATCAGGCAATAAACGCTCAATCGGCTTTATCCCTGGAATAGAATACCCGCTATAATCCCAAGCCCCGGAAAACAAAGTAGCTGGCTTATTATTAACAGTATATCTTAACTTATAATCCGCAATCTCAAACACATCTGGATTTCCACTTGCATCAAGATAAGCCTCTGGATAACCGTCATCAGTAGTATCAACCCATTTCACGCACGCGCCATTATCTCCAAGCTTCTGGCACCTGCCAAAATCATACACAACCTCTCTCTTAGAACGGGACTGCGGATCATCAACCAAACTAGTAGTAGTAGGAGCAAACCATTCAGCGCACTGCCTTGCTTGGTCAACCTCAATAACAGTATCACGCTCATCAGGCCCGATTTTTGACGGTGGAATGCTCGTGCCTTCGCCTGTTGTAGAATAATTCACCTTAAAATTCACGCATCCAATATCATTATTCACGCTAGAGCAATCTCCTTTATTCACGCTATCAGCAAGCATGAACTTGGCAGTATTCGCGCCCTCGCTCAATTTTGGATCAGTTGGAAGATAAGCAGTGCAAGAACTTTGTTCTGGAGCACACTGCTTTGCCATTGGTGGATTCTGGGGACAATTATTTCCATGTTTATCCACAAACCCGCCACCATTTCCTATATCCGGATTCCACGAGCACACATCCTCTCCAGGATCTCTAAACACATAAGTTCCGCTCTTTGAAGTAAATGCCTCGCACCCCAATGCCTCTGCATTGCACAAAGTCCCGCCAATAAAAGTATCAGGATCAACAATTTTGTAAGTACTGCGCCAAGAAATATCTGATTGCAATACTCCCAATTCCTTGCACCCAGCGCTATTGCGAGGCGCTGCCTGGCCCGCGCTAATGCGCAAATAT
>PCVT01000203.1:4846-7621 GCA_002787075.1 Parcubacteria group bacterium CG11_big_fil_rev_8_21_14_0_20_41_14 | reverse complement strand
AGTACTGGAATTTGGGTCCAAATTAAAACTATATTTTTTACATAACTCGCTTGGATTTCCTGAAATATAATTATCATCAGGAATTTGTTTTAATGCAACTCCGGCAGGGCTCAAGGATCCAGACAAAACAAATCCTCCATTACCATTCTGCTCAACTGCGCAGGAATCTTTTCTAATGTTATACATTGAAGTATTAAACATTATAAAGCTCTCTGTATTTGGACAAGCGTATTCATATCCATTTGAAGGCCTCACAAAAGAAACTCCAGGAACATCAGTGCCTGTTGTAAAATAAATAATTACAGATTCTTGCATTGGCCTTCCGCATAAATCTTCTATACCTTGAATAGTCAAACGATATTCAGTATAAGGATTAAGAAATCCTATTAATTCATCAATTGCTTGAATATTGTCATTTAATCCAAAAAGTATTGAAGAATTGCGAATACTTACATCAAAAACATTAGCGCTAATTGCCGTAATATAACTACCCCCCACCTTTTGCTGTAATGTAATATGATTTATATCTAATTGTTCATTCTCATCAAGAACGCTTTCAATATCAATTGCCTCTGAAAAATCTAAACTAAAAATTAGAGAACGCGGAACATTTAACTGATTATTTTCTGGATAATTTGACACAAGCAACAAAGGATCTCGCCCTTGCATATCCTGTTCAATGCCAGTGGTAAATGACCATTTATAATACTCATTATCCACTCCTGCATTGCTTGGCACAACTGAGCAAGTTGGACATTCTTTTAATGACTGTGCATCAGTATTTTCTAATCGCTCATCAATCAAAACATCATATTGGGTCTCAGGATTCCATAAAATTCTTGTACCATCTTCATTTTTATCTTTTTTAAAAGATATAACATTATTTCTTTTTGAAATAATAACATCTTCAACAGCTTCTTCATTTTCATAAAGCGCGATTTTTAATCTGTCATCAGCTAGTAATTCTTCAAATTTTTCTGTTCCTACCCAATGATTAAACTGTGGCTGAATACTTGAACATAAAAACACATCAACATCCTTATCAGTTAAATTAGATGTTGCAACTGTTTGCAAAGTAAAATCAGTTGAAGGAAGGCCACCGCCACCGCCTCCGCCTCCGCCACCTCCGCCCCCACCTCCCCCTCCAGTTGCGCTTGAGAGTTGGTTTATAATAAACGACGCGATCATCCAAGCGCTTAAAATAATAGCTAACCCAATTACCGCGTTGCGAAGAATTAATTTTGCTTTCGCGACTTGATCCTCGTTCCCTGCCGCAGTCATCCACATATAGCCAGCGTACAAAATCAACAGCACCGCGATAATCCCAAGAAATCCCAAAAATATATTTATAATCAGCGCGATAATCTGCTTAATATCTTTGTCTGATTGAATCGCGACATTTTGAAACTCGCTGTCTAAGCCATAATTATCCTCTGTTTGCGCGTATACATAAGAATCAGAAGAAATCCCTTTAACAACAAAAAAACTCGCCCCAATAAGGCAAGCTAAAATAACCAGCAACAAACGCGCTTTCAGAGAATTCTGAATAAAAAATTTATTCAATTTGCGCATGAAATAATTTCTTTTTTTATTAGCGACGTAAGGCGAGCGAAATGGAAAAGTACTCTTTTCCATTTCCGAGCCGAGGAGCTAAACATCTTATTTTTTGTTTGATTTTTTTGCTTGGACTTTTTCCTTGGATGTTTCAGACGCCCTATCAAACGCGTCTTGAGCGCTCTTTTTTGCTTTATCAAAAACTTGCTCACCCTTTTCAATGAGGCCTGAAACTCGCTCGTCTTCAGTAACCTTTTTCGCTGTTTTTGATAGCTTTTGCCTTGCTTTTTTTCCAGCAAAAGGCGTTAAAAGCGCTGCAGCTGTGGCGCCCAAAAGCGCGCCAAACAAAAATTTTCCTGATTTTGCCATATATTTTTTTATTTTTATTTACTAAGAAGATCTCGAACCATTTGATTTACAGCGTCTCCAGTTGTTCTGCCTTTTACTTGGCTCATTACTTTTCCCATTACTTTACCCATATCTGACATATTTTCCGCCTGCGTATCAGTGATAGCATCTTCAATAACATCTTTTAATTCAGATGAAGAAAGCTGTTCTGGAAGATACTGTTTTAAAAACGCTACTTCTTTTTCAAGGCGCGCTATTTCTTCAGCTCGGTTTGCTGTTTTATTTGCCTCAATTGATTCATTATGCTGTTTTATCTCGCGCTGAAGAATCTCTACTACATCTTCGTCTGAGGCCTCTGCTTGCTTTTCTATTTCAAGATTCTTTATGTTTGAGCGCACAAGGCGTAAAATGGATAGCTTTTCAGCATCTTTGTTTTTGAGCGCTGATTTGAATTCAGTATCCAATGTTTCAACAAGCTTCATGGGTTATGTTTGATTAGTTTGAACGCCCGGCTGAACCAGGACCTTTTTTGAATCCTGGCTTAAATCCTCGGCCAAATGTTTCTTCTTCTAGCATGCCTATTTTTCTTAGGTATTCTTCTTTGGCGCGCATCATAAGTCGTCTTAATGCGTCGTGTTTTAATTGGGCTTTGTTTCTGTCTTTTTCAAAATGCTGCCGCTTTTTCACGCGAATCAAAAGTCCGCTGGTTTGTATCCTGCGCGAAAAACGTCTTATAAGGCGTTCATTGGTTTCGTTGTCTCTCTTTTTTATGGTAATTGGCATGTAATACTCCTTAACAGTATTAATAATTTATAGTTATATAGTATCAAAATATCAATTCTGTGTCAACAATGTGTAAAAAATTTCTCCCCC
>PCVT01000203.1:4431-4769 GCA_002787075.1 Parcubacteria group bacterium CG11_big_fil_rev_8_21_14_0_20_41_14 | reverse complement strand
AAATAATTAGATTGGATTGTTTTTTTGGATGATGCGGATATCCTTTTGGATGTCTTCTGGATCAATCGTCTTCTGGTAGTAAATGCTTGAGCGTGAAATATCCAATAATTCTGATTGGCGCAGGAGAGATATGTGGCTCTTTTCTTTATCCGCTAATATCAATCTCTCCTGGTATTTCAATGCTGAATTTTTTTTTCAGCCACGAGATTTCAACTTCCCGCTGGCCTATGGTCTTATACAGTTCATCTATGACTCTGTCCTTTGAATAATTTTCTTTCTTGCGCTTGTCCGCGAATATATTCTCTGCCTCTGATTCAAGCGCATCCTTCCATCGCATA
>PCVT01000203.1:0-4412 GCA_002787075.1 Parcubacteria group bacterium CG11_big_fil_rev_8_21_14_0_20_41_14 | reverse complement strand
TGGATCTGGTATTGGACTGACAAGGCTGAAACCTTTTCTCCGCGCAAGGCGGCTAAAGCTATGGACGCTTTTTGTTTGGAAGTATAGTGTTTTCTCATATGTACCTTTCATTATACCACCTCGGCCTGTGGCCGGATATCTACCTTATATGGTTGTCTAGTATATGGGTACATTATAGTGCTACTCCTAATCGCCTATCCAAATAAAAACATCTCGCACATCCTAAAAACTGCTCTATTATTGAACGGGATAATCTGAATGGTTCTTTTGATTTGGGGTTGTACAAATTTCTTGTACGATGTGGATTGTAATAATTACTGATAATTTAGGGGGTTGCCTGCCCGCCGTAGCTTACTAGTATAGGAGGGTAGTATTGGGACATATTGTTACATCAAAAAATAATAATCAAGCGGGATTGAGATTATATTAGTATCTTTATCAAATTTTAATTTGGCGCTGGAAAAAATGATGCCATAATCAGACTTTATTTTATGCATTGTGTTTATAGCTTGTCTTTTATCTTTATTGCCAAGGCCAACCTCTATAACAATTTTTTTAGTGTTTCCAATCTGAAGAATAAAATCAGCTCCGCCTTGTGCGCTGTCATAACGGATAATGCCGTCGCTTCTTAAAATAAATTCTCTATAAAGATGCGAACCAATTGAATCTTCTAATAATTTTCCTTGTCTGGTCAAATAAGTGCTTTCATTGCCTGTAAAATAAAAAAATGACATTCTAATTGCTGGGCTCATAAATAAATACTTGTTCGGCTTATTGGCGATTGTCATATTAGAGCCATGCGGCGGAATTTTTACCAAAAGCTCTGCTTTTTCCAAAACATCAAAAACATTAGCAATTGTCAAACGATTAATTTTAAATTTATCCTCTAAAACATTTAAGCTTGTTGTATCGTTTTCAGCTATCGCGAACAGAATTCTTTTTACTGCCCCAAGCGTATCTTGGTCAAAATTTCCCAAAATAGGCATGTCTTGTTTGATTATCTTTTCAAGCAATATGGATATATTATTATAGATTGAAATCTCATCTGGCATTATTTTAGCAAAAGGAAAAGTTCCGTATGATAAATATTTTTTAATGTCATTTCTATCAATCTTGGACCAATAAGTGTTTATCTTGCTTTCTATTGCTGACAATTTGTCAAAAGCTTCTTTGGTTGTTTCTGAAAAATAAACAGCTTGCCGTATTTCATTTTTTAATCCTTGGGTTGGATAAACTTTATTTTCTACCATTTGATATTCAGAGAAGCACATTGGTGTCATTGGCTCAAATATGGCGCGGCGGGCGATATTCGGCGTTGATTGGAGAACAATGGCCGAGGATCCTGTCGCGCAGAAAAAGATATTATTGGTTCTTTCAAATAATGATTTCAAGGTAACTGCCCACTTGGGGTCTGTTTGAACTTCATCAAAAAATATTAATATGGGTTTTTTAGCATTTTCTAAATATTCTCCGATAATTTTTTCGTACGCTGTTATGATGTCGTTTATATTAACATCAAAATAATTTCTTAAATCTTCTACAGACAGGAAAAAAACTTGAAAATCTTTCTTTTTAAATTCCTCGCAAACTTGGGCTATTAGGGTTGTTTTTCCAACTCCTCTGAATCCTGGAATGATTACCATTCTATTTGGTGATTTTTTATTAACAAAATCATTTATGTATTTTTGCAGTTTTGCGTACAAAAAACGTTTTGGATGTTTTTTTCCATTCAAATCATGGGTAAAATTCTTTAACCGCTGATCAGTGGTTAAAATTTGTTTTTGCAGATATTGTATTAAATCTTGGTTCATATATATATTGTATTATACTACAAATGTATGTTTGTAGTATATTACACTATACCAGTAATGTCAAACACTTGTTTTTTGGCTAATATAAGATAAAATTCTGTATGTTTTGTTGATTGCTTATTATAAAAAATTACGATTTTAAGCTCATAATCGTGTTAATATATCAGAAAACACCCTAAAAACAGGGTTACTTCAATCGATACTTCACAAACCTCCCCTTCTCCCCGACCTGCTCTATGGTGCCTTCTTTTTCCAACTCATCTAAATACCTTGTTGCGCTTGAATCAGAAACTTTGAGCAGTTTTTCGATGTCATTGTTTGCGGCCTCTCTATTTTCTTTGAGGTATGCGATGATTCTATCTTTGTTCTCCTGTTTGGCTGTGATTTGAATTTGGGTTGATTTGCCGATTGCGGTTTGTTTTTTATTCGTTAATTTTGCAATTGCAAAACCGAGGATTATTCCGATGATGAGTGCGATGATTGTGGTGGGCATATTGTTATTTTAATAAATCAAAATGTTTTCTTAAATATTCTTTAATTTTGTTAGATATTTCTATGTCTACAGAGCCAATCTTATTAATCAGCCTAGAATAATCAAATGATATAATATCATAAACTTTTATTACAGATTCATGCAAAAGACGATTTTGGGATGTCTTTTTTATAATTATATCATCTACTAACTTATTGTTTAAATTACTTGTCAAAGGCAATACAGTTACCAAGTTAGATTTTTCGATTTGCGCATTTGATTGAATAACTAAAGCAGGACGAATCCCTTGAATCTCATGCCCAATTGATGGATCAAACTTTACCAGCCAAATTTCTCCTATTTGTACATTCTTTATTTGGCTCATAAATTTTTATAATGCTCATATTCTTCTTTTGATTGATGACCTAAGTCTTTCAAAATATCGCACGCGCTTGCATTGCGCATTGATGAAAGTTCGTCTGGTTGTTTCATAACTTTCACTACTGTGCCGTTAATCAGGCATCGGTCAAAATCATCCGCATGAATATATATGGGCGCGAAATTTTTGCTTGATTCGGAAATCAAAATAATTTGATTATTGCCCTCATCTAAAATAAATTTTTTGATGTTTGCCATGCCGTCAATAACTGACAAGACATACTCATGATTTTTTGGATCGTTTCTGCTTTTGTCAATAATCACATAATCTCCCTCATCTATAGTGTCATTAAATACATTCGCGCGGTTCATTGATTCTCCGACTGCGCGCACCGCGAACAAGTCCTTCGCGCGCTTGGCATGGCTGCCAAGTATCTTTTGCGATATGCGCATGTATCCTTCAGTATGTTCATCCGCGAATATAACCGCTTCTCCGCAATTGGCGCTACCGAGAATCGGGATTGATATTAAATTGCCCACCCCGACTTTGCCGGACTGCACTCGCTCTATTGTTTTCCTCTTGTTGTCAAAACGAACCAGGCCGCGCTTGGCGAGCTGGCCTAAATGGTGCTTTATTTTCTGCGGGCTGTCTGGCTCTCCTATTCTGCGCCCGATTTCGCGCAAGGTTAAGCCAGACACATTCTGCTCTTGCATAAGCTTAATGAGTTTTTCTTGGATGATGTGCATATATTTTATGATATCACGCGCGTTTTGTTTTGTCCACAGATTTGTCCACAAGTTTGACACACTTGACTATTGACAACGTTCCGGCATTTTATAGAATAATATGATGCCAAAAAATGGATTTGGTCATCCGTTGGAGTCGAAAATGGAAAATAGGGACAGTCCCCATTTTCCAACCGCCTGAGCCATTGAATTACTTCAACCGATATTTCACAAACCTCCCCTTTTCCCGGATTTGCTCTATCTTGCCTTCTTCTTCTAGCTCTTTTTGCTCTCCTCTTTGGCTGTGATTTGTGCTTGCGTGGATTTTCCGATTGCGGTTTGTTTTTTATTCGTTAATTTTGCAATTGCAAAACCGAGGATTATTCCGAGGGTGAGTGTGATGATTATGGCTGGCATATTGTTTTATTTTAATTATACAACTTAACTACCAATCAAAAATATCGACAATATTCTCAATAGCGCCCTTTATACGGTCAATAATTCCCTGTCTTTTTAGAATACCTACATCTTTCGATATTAAATCTACAATAACTTGTCCGCGTGGAAGTTTTTGAGTGTATAGATAATCGCTAATTAGTCCTTCAAATTTTTCAATTGGAATATTTTCGATTTCAGATAAATGTTTTAAGCTATTTGATCTCTCGCTTTCCCAAAACTCATTGAATGCTTTTTCAACATCATCTGATTTATCAATCTTTGGTAGATTCTCTTCTATAAATTTCTTTATTAAATCTTTCTTCTTGCGAAGTTTTGTATCTCTATCAAACAACCGCAAAATATCTTCTGTTTTCTTTTCTCGAACTGCAACAGAACTAATATTTTTAAGCCCTGCAATAAGCTGAATAATATAATCAAAATCTATAACATCTCTTATTGTTAATTCAAGTTCAAAATCAATTTGATCTAGATAGGACTTACGCGTTTGCGTAAAATTAGTTGATAACTTTGTTTTTACATATACTTTGTGAGAAAATGCCTATACCGGGTTTTGAGACCCGGAAAGA
>PCVT01000135.1:0-1496 GCA_002787075.1 Parcubacteria group bacterium CG11_big_fil_rev_8_21_14_0_20_41_14 | reverse complement strand
AAGGGGGTGTGGGGGATATCCCCCACAAGTGCCGCTCCAGCGGCACAAATATTTAGTATGATATACTAAGAATGTATGACTAAATGCTCAATAGCCGCACATTCTCGGTATATCATTCAGTATCACTTCGTCTGGATTGTGAAATATCGGCACAATATACTGGAAGGTGAAAAAATTAAACAAAAAATCAGTGAGATAATCGGAGGTATTTGTGAAAGATATGGATTTAAACTAATCCAATTAGGTACCGACGGCAACCATATTCATGTGTTTGTATCCGCGCCACCCCGGTTTTCTCCTTCGGAAATCGTTACGATTATCAAAAGTATTTCAGCGCGCCAGATGTTCAAAGAGTTTCCTGAGATAAAAAGGATGCTATGGGGAGGTGAATTTTGGGGAGACGGTTTCTATGTCGGTACGGTTGGAGATGGAACAACGACGGAAATAATCAAAAAATATATAATGAATCAAGGAAAAGAAACCGAGCACAAAGATTTTAAACAATTACAACTTTTTTAATATAGTTAACCTTTCATTGGCGCGATGGAAACCCCATCCGCTTGCGGTGGGGTTATTCATTCCGTCAATGTTTAAAGGTAATTTTGTTTAATTTTAGCAATAAAAAAACTCTCCAGACAGTTACTAGAGAGTAGAGTTTATGAAAAAACGTAAATGTTATTGCGATTTTTGCTGTTTCTGCAACTGTTCAAGTTGCAGCTTCATTTCAAGAATAACGCTCTCCAGCTGGCGATTCTTAGCCTTAAGTTTTCTTATATCGGCATTAGAATCGCCCAGATCGTAGTAAACCTGCCTGAACCAAGATTGATTGTATTCCCTATCGGGGCAGACAGGCGGCGGATTATGAACTTCCACCACCGCACAACCGGAAAACAGCGACATAATAATAGCCGCGGACAGGCACAAAAAGAACGATTTTTTCATTGTTTTTGAACCTTTTCCCTCAAATTGTATTTTTTTCAACCAATGCCGGCATATTATACCTTTTGCTAAAATATGTAAAGCGAAGGGTAAAAAAATGTTTGACCCTATATATAATATTTGCTATTATAAAAATAATAAGAATTATTTAAGTATTATGAGCGGGCAAGAAGCAACAAACAACGAGATATTAGAAGCGATTAATACTTTTGCCACCAATACAGAAAAGCGTTTTCAAGGATTAGAACAGAAGGTCGGAGGATTAGAACAGAAAATTACTAAAGTAGAAGCTACAATGGTAACAAAGGACTACCTTGATGATAAGCTTTCTGATTTGAAGGGAGATTTAGTGGTTTTAATGCGCAAAGAGGATTCAAAGCTCTGCACTTTAGTTGATCTGCTGAAGAATAAGAAGATAATTTCCGAGGCAGAGGTAAAAGGCGTTTTAAATATGCAGCCGTTTCCTTAATTAGTTTAAATTAATAGCGTTAAATATTATCCCGCACTTTTATCCAGCACCGTGCCCGAATACCCTGCGGTCAAGGTGCTGGATTTAT
>PCVT01000200.1:693-1030 GCA_002787075.1 Parcubacteria group bacterium CG11_big_fil_rev_8_21_14_0_20_41_14 | reverse complement strand
GGATGTTATAAATGGGGCAATAACAGGTTTGGAGAAAATCTTCTCGTCAAGCATAGAGAAGCTTGTCTGGCCCATTTGGCTCACTGGCCCTGTCATAATCATGTAAGAGATAGTGGATTTTATTGAGCTGAAAGTAAGGGAGCTATTAATTGCGGAAAAAACAGTTTCCAGAACATATACTATGGCTTCTGGATCAAAGATAGAACGGCCACGAAGCTTGCTTAAGTTTTTATAGATAGACCTAAATGTCCAGATTTCTAACAATGGAATACTACCAAATATAGCTATTGTCCACCACAAACATACTAAAAAGGTAAATGGAGGAGCCCTTGCTTGG
>PCVT01000200.1:0-540 GCA_002787075.1 Parcubacteria group bacterium CG11_big_fil_rev_8_21_14_0_20_41_14 | reverse complement strand
AATCTAGAGGACTAAATTATCCCCCTCAATTTATGTCTGACTGGCTGCCATATGTTGCCGGCACCGACGGGAACTTTACAAAATATGCACAGAACGGCATTGAATTAGGATTTTGGTGGGGCAGAAGCAATGAAATCCCTGTTCCTGTGCAATGGAATCCATCTAACCTGGAAAATGCAGACTATGAAAATCCGGCGCACATCACCTTCCTGACAAATGAACTGGAAATAGCGGAACAAAGGGGGGCACGAATGATTGGGCTTGATGCATTCACGCAGATGCCTGTCTATCAGAGAGTTTTATGGATCGACGACATGAAAAGAAATGCCCCTAACATGGTTTTCACGCATGAATCAACAGGGCCGGACATCATGCATAGAAAGCTGGCGAACCACGCGGACCCTGCAACCTGGGGAGATATAAACGCCCCAGATTTGCTAGCATGGTATCTGAACCCTGACAGCGAGATATATGTCCTTGGCAGAGGGGCTTATAACAATCTTGCATTTATGCAGGAGATGTCAAAGTGGGGCTTTACTC
>PCVT01000148.1 GCA_002787075.1 Parcubacteria group bacterium CG11_big_fil_rev_8_21_14_0_20_41_14 | reverse complement strand
AGGACAATTGGATGAACTGTAATTTGATTCAGTCAAATACGAAGGATAATTATATTGGCACGAAACGCTTGTATTAAGCCGGCAATACCGTTTTCCGCTTGAGTCCCATGTGCTATACGCAAAACCTGGGCAAGAATTAGCATCGCCTGCATAGCCGTCTCCGCTACTTACAGGCGTTGTTGCTGTTGATCCGCAGTCAGGCGGGCATGATGAAGATGTTTCAGCGCTTTCGCACGCGCCATTGCCGCACACAGAAGTCGGAACCGAGGATTGGCATCCTGTAGGGCATCCTGAAGTGTTATAGGAACAACCGTTCGGGCATAAAGAAGTGCTGCAATTTTGTGAACCCTCGTAATTATTGTAGGAATTCTTAGGGCAAATTCCGCCGCTTGTCTTGCATCCGTTCGGGCATCCGTTTGAATCAAAATTGCATCCATTCGGGCACGCGCCAAAGTTGCAGTCCTTATTCTTTGTGAAACTATTGTATTGATTTGTGGAGCAGCTCTCTGAAGCGCTAAAGCAATCAGACGGGCATGATGAAGCGCTTTCTCCATTAGCGCATACTCCATTGCCGCATTGTTCGCTTGTTGCGTATGGATCAGATATTGGCGCATTTTGGACGCAATCGTTTGGGCATGTTCCCATTGCTTCCCCATTTTCCGGCTCGCATTTGCCATCATTATCGCATGCAATAACTGTTCCTCCGCAGTCCTCTATGCATGAAGAAGCAGTTTCTCCATTGCCGCAGAATCTGTCTCCGCAATAACCGCCTTGCTGAGGAGTATAGGACTTTATGCAACTTCCTGCGAATTGGTCATAATATTCTTCTTGAGAGCATGTTGGAGAGCATCCTTTTGAGCAACCCTTGTTGTCAAACATGCAGAAACTTCCGTTCGCGCAACCTGGCTCGCAGAATGTTGAACAAGATCCAACCACGCTTGAATCCCGGCCGCAATAATTCCCTGTCCATTTCCATCCAAAATCGCAAGTGCCTGAAACTTGAGGAACATAATCCGTATTTTTCAAGCATTTGCTTATCTTCGGGCTCCAAAATTCATTGAACGAACATTCCTGAAATCCAGAGTTCTCGCACCCGCCATAAAATTGTATTCCAATTCCTAAATTCTTTGCTTGGCATTCATTATCATAAGTTTTTCCGTTTGTTCCGCAAACTGGCGAGTATGTGCTTGGGCATGATTGTTGCTGTTGCTGTTGCTGCTGTGTATCTCCGGAGACACATTGACCATATATTTGGCAGCCGTTTGGATCAGTTGTTATTTTCTGGTACTGCCCAGAAGGACACTGAAGCATATTTTTCATCGGACACTGCTGGATTTTTACTACGCATGAGGGCTGGGAACATGGATCATTTGGATTCGGAGGAGTTGGTTTCTCTCCAACAGCGCAATCGCGCACCTGCTTGTATTCGCATTTTTGCGTACGAATGCACACGCCTCTCTGCTCATTCCATGCCTCTCCATATGGGCATTGCTGGAAATCTTCCGGCGCCATGGAATATGGATCAAACATGCAGGATTGGCGCATATTATCCCAAAATTCTCCAGGAGCGCAATTATGAAATTCATATTGCGCCATATCAACTGGCTGGTATATATCTTCTGGCCGCATTCCTTGATTCTGCATATCCTGTTCTGTCATATTCTGCGGATACACGCACTGCTTTTTGCCAAAATCCCAAAAAGAAGGAGAAGGGCATGGTTGGGGCATATTTGTCTGCTCAATTGCCCATTCGCATCCTCTCTCTGCCGCATGGGACTGGCAATAATTATTGCATTCTTCAGGAGTATTACATTTTCCTGCGAGAGGATTATTCTGCTGCTGCTGAATTTTTTGCGCTTCTATCTTATTCCGCTCCCGAACTAAATCATCTGACATTCTAGTTTTTTCCTGGCGTTGCTGCTGTTCCATGAACTGCAGCTGTATTTGTTTGCAAACCGCGTCGCAGAAAGGGTCATTCGCGAGCCGAGCATCAAACAATTTCTTCTGCTCATTAAACCTTTGCTCAGAAAGAGAGTACTGGTCATTAATCTTCTGATCCCATAATGCTTTCCTTTGGTCATAGGAGTCCTGCGGAATCGCGTTTAGCTTCTGCCAAAATTCATCTTCTTTCTGCCTCTGGATCCTGTCCATTTGAAAATTCAATTCCCGCTCCTGATAATCAATGGATGCCCTTTGGACTTCCCGCTCTTTTTCAAAGCGAACTTCTTCCATTTTCCTCATCTTGAACATCATGGCATCCTGAAAAGTATTATCTTGTGTCTTGATTTGATTAATGACATATTCCGGAGCATTTGAAAATCTGTCTCTGAACGAGTCAAAATATTCCGGCTGTTCAACTCCCTGCATAAAGTCCTTGAACTGCTTTGTGTTGCCGCGCACGAACTGGGCCTGGAATTCAGGATCAAAACCCATGTTCTCAAAAATTCCTATGTCATTCGGGTCCAATGTTGACATTCTCTGCATAAATACATCCCCTTCTCTGCGGAACTGGGTTTCAAAATTATTTTTCACAGCTGCCTGGGTCTGCTGGATAAATGCCATTTTTTCCGGATCTTGGGTAACTTCTTTTTCAAGATCATTCAATAATTTCATTGTTTTTGGATTTGGATTCTTTAGCATTTCTTCGCTCAATTTTTGGAATCGCGCTGCCTGATCTTGGCTTGTGGAATCAGTGAACTTCTTTTTGAATTCTTGCATTGATTTTTCCTGCGCTTGGGCCATCAAATTAGCAGCATCGCTTCCTTTTGTCATTCGGTTCTTGAATTCTTGCATTGCTATCATGTCATTGCTGTCATCTGTGTTGAATTTCCTGAAGTACATGCCTTCAACAGATGCGTCATTTATATATGTGAGCTTTTCCTCAAACTTGCGAACCGCGATTTCTTTGGCTTCTTCCAGCTTGGCAAGCACGTCAGAAGGAATTCCTGTTGACAATTTTAATTCGTCAAGCAAAGAAAGAAGCCGAGTTTCGTCAACTGTGGCGTCTTCCATATATTGCGTGAATTTATCCGCGCGCACTGCTGGGGGTATTGTATTAAGACGGACTTCAAATTTCTTTAACGCGTTAGAGCGCGCCTGTTCAATAGCATCTTTAGCTACTTGAGGAACTTTCTCTTGCATGGCGCTAAGCACTTCCAGATTTTTCAATTGCTTGAAATCAGATCCTGCTTGGCTGTCCATTACCGAGCTCAATCGCGCGGTTAATTCCTCTGGCTGGTCATCAACTTCAGCCAAAACATTGGCAAAACTATTAATAACTGTTTCTTTGGTGTCTTCAACAGATGCAACAACAGCGTCAATCTTTGCGTCTGATTCTGTTCCTTCAGCTTTTTGTTTTTTCTTGGCTTCTACTGCTTGCTTTGACATATTATCAAGCACTTTCTGCTGTTTTAACTGCTGACCCACAAAATCATTTAAAAACGCGTCAATTTGTTCAGGATTTTCCTGCTTGCGCTGTTTTATGGCATCCACTTGATTGTTAACCTGTGAAAATTTGTCCTGGTATCTTTGTATTGATTTCGCTACAGCGCTGCTATTCACATTTTCCATTCCTTTTTCATCAATCATCTGTTTTGCCTCTGCCAAACCATCGTTCGCGTGCTCTAATTTCAATTCCATTTTTGCGATTGGATCAAATGTCACTGCTTCAGTAATAGCGTGTCCGAATCGCTTGAACACATGAAAAGGGCTATCTGGCATAATGGTTGCTCGGTTCGCGCCCATATCCTCAATTGAAACATCAGAATCCTGCATTGCTTCTTCTGAAAAAGCCCTATCTTCAGAAGGCGTTGCAGTTGTTTCTACAGTATCTGTTTCCTGCGCTTTAGCGCTTGGAAGGACAAATAAAAAAGCCCCAATAAAAAGGGCTAAAAACAGAGGCAAAAATGCTTTTATTTTTGCTTGTTGGTTATTCAAGCTTAAACATCTTTCACTTGTGATTTGCATATAATATGTATTTTAATTTATTTTTAATTTTTAATTTTATAAAAAATGTCTTTTATGACAATACATATATTTATTAGACCATATTTTTGAAATACGCGCAAAGAAAGGTGTGGATAAATATTTTGCCAAAAAGGTGAGACCTTTTGAAAAGGTCTCACCTTTGCTAGCTCCAGAATGACGACTTTATTTCGTTTCAATTGGCAAAGTAAATGTAAAGCTTGAGCCCTTGCCTTTTCCTTCACTCTCTGCCCAAACTCTTCCTCCATGCGCTTCTATAATCTTGCGGGCAATGAATAATCCTAATCCAGAGCCACCTGTATGGATGCGAAATACTGCTTCTGCGCGTGAGAATTTCTGGAATAATTTATCTATTTCGCTTGGATCAATGCCGATTCCACTGTCCCTCACTTCAAAAGAAAATAATGATTTTGACCGACTCAGGCGAATATTTATCCATCCTTTTTGAGTGTACTTAATTGAGTTATCCACTAGATTCATTATCACGTCATGTAATTTGTCTTTGTCTGCCATGATTTTCGGCAATGGCTCATCTGGCTTTTGTACT
>PCVT01000186.1 GCA_002787075.1 Parcubacteria group bacterium CG11_big_fil_rev_8_21_14_0_20_41_14 | reverse complement strand
GACTAAGAAGGAGCTAGCTAAAGTAACTAGGGCCAGATACAGGCTGGCCGGCAAGTCAGTTAAGACATTCATGCTCAACAAATTCTGCGGTAACACCGAGTATTACCGGAAATACGCCATCAAGCTGTTTAACCATCCGCCCAAAGAGAACAAGCGCGGAGTCGGTCGAAGAAAAAAGTATGATTCAGAGTTGTTCGCCGAGGCGATAATCCCGATTTGGAACTATTGGATTATCCCTGCGGCTCCAGATTACAGCCGGAATTAATCAATGTGGCCGAGGCCATGGCTAGGTCGAGTGAAATTAAGCTAACCAATGGGGTTAGAAATCAGCTAAAGGCAATTTCCGGTAAAACTCTGGACAGAAGATTGAAGCGGGAGATAGCCATTAGAAAACTAAATAGGAGCCGCGGCGCGATCAGGCATGGCTCAATCGTCAATACCAATCAGATTAACGGAATGGAACCGGCAGGAGCTAAGATTTGGCGAAATGGATACGGTGGCTCATAATGGCGGCGATCCGTTCGGCGAATTCATCAATTGGCATTTAGTCAGATACCGCGAAAAGAATAATTTGTCTTTCACCCGTTCCCGCCCCTATATGAAAAATGACAATGCCTATGTGGAGCAGAAGAATAATACCCATATTCGAAAACTATTGGGCTATGAACGATTTGATAATTTCGCGCAATTAAAATTGATGAACGATCTATGCCGAAATGAATGGCGGTTATTCAGCAACTTTTTTAGGCCGGTAATGAAAATTGAGCGGAAAGAGAAAGTAAATAATTCGCTTTGCCGTAAAATATATGACACCGCCAAAACGCCATATCAGAGATTGATGGAATCGAGTCAAATCAGCCAGGAACAAAAAACCGAATTGAGAGAATTGTATGTATCCTTAAATCCGGTACAATTGAAAAATAGCATCAATGAAAAAGCCAGAATTATCCGTAAATCAGCCGGACAGCATAGTAAGATAATTAATGTCCCAACCGTAACCGCCAAAATAACATTATTTATG
>PCVT01000084.1 GCA_002787075.1 Parcubacteria group bacterium CG11_big_fil_rev_8_21_14_0_20_41_14 | reverse complement strand
AGAAATTACTGCTGAACAACAAGAATGCGTGGAGGAAAAACTTGGTGTTGAAAGAATACAAGAATTAATGAGCGGGCAGAGTCCAAGTCCAATGGACGCGTTCAAAGCAATGCAGTGCTTGTAGTAACCATTGACCATTCAAGTGAAAATGTTGCGTTTTTTTGGGAAATAGGGTAGTGTCTTTAATAGGAGACGCTTATTTTTAATATATAAACATATGCCTAATATACAGCAAACTTTTAACGCGTTTCAGCCAAGACGAGTGATAAATCGCGTTGTTATCACAATAATCGCGCTTGTTATTGTTTTTAGCTCGTTCGGAACTATTGGAGCTGGAGAGCGCGGAATTCTTCTTCAATTCGGAGCTGTGCAGGACAAGGTATTTGGAGAAGGATTATATTTTAAAATTCCTTTAATGCAAAGAGTTGTAAAAATAGATGTTAAAATGCAGAAAGATGAAGTACCTGCAACCGCGTCTTCAAAGGACTTGCAAGTTGTAACTTCAAGAATCGCTCTAAACTATCATCTTGAGCCAGACGCGGTTAATAAGGTTTGGCAGGAAGTTGGCACAAACTATAATATAAGAATTATTTCTCCTTCAATCCAAGAAGCAGTAAAAGCAACAACAGCCAAATTCACGGCAGAAGAATTGATTACAAAGCGCGAGCAAGTAAAAGAGGAGATTAAGGCAAATTTATCCGAGCGTCTTTTAGAGAATAATATTGTTGTTGATGAATTTAATATTATTGATTTTGATTTTTCAAAAGCATTTAATGACGCGATTGAGCAGAAAGTTACGGCAGAGCAATTAAAGTTGAAAGCGGAAAGAGATTTAGAGCGAATTATTATTGAAAAACAGCAATCAATTACTCAGGCAGAAGCAAAAGCCCAAGCTATTTTGATTGAGGCGCAGGCCTTGCGCGCGAATGCGCAGGTTGTTGAATTGCGCTGGATTGAAAAATGGGATGGCAAAACTCCGCAATACTGGGGTAGCGCGACTCCGTTTATTGGGATAAATCGGTAATGTTTAATCAGATAAAGCAAGATCTACAAAATAAAGCCAATCCTAAAAAAGCGCAGATTTTGCAAAGGTTTTTTAAGACATGCAAAGGCGAATATGGAGAGGGTGATGTGTTTTTAGGGGTTGTTGTGCCGGAGTGCCGTAAAGTCGTGAACGCGCATAAGGATGCGTCATTTTCAGTTTTGCAGAAGTTGATGCAATCAAAAATCCATGAGCATCGCTTAGTAGGTGTTTTGATTTTGGTTGAACAATTTAAGAAAGCGGATCGCCTCTATCGTCATCCTGAGCGGAGCGCAAGCGGAGTCGAAGGATATAACTTGTCTACACGCTATACCCTTCGGCAAGCTCAGGGTGACGCACTAGTCATGCGCAAGAAGATTTTTGATTTTTATCTTAAGAACGCTAAGCAAGTTAATAATTGGGATTTGGTTGATTTGTCAGCTTCGCATATTGGCGCGTATCTTTTGGATAAAAATACCAGCATCCTCATCAAGCTGGCCAAATCAAAAAACCTTTGGGAGCGCAGGATCGCTATTATGATGACTTTCGCGTTTATCCGCGAGAATCGGTTTGACGAAACATTTAGAATCGCGGAGCTGTTATTGTCAGATTCACATGATTTAATCCACAAAGCAGTGGGCTGGATGTTGAGGGAGGTAGGGAAGCGGGACTTGAAATCCGAAGAAGTATTTTTGAAAAAGCATTACAAAAAAATGCCTCGCACTATGTTAAGGTACGCGATTGAGAAGTTTGAGGAAACCAAAAGGAAGAAGTATTTGAAAGGAATAATTTAGCTATATCTATTTTCAATGGCTCAGCCGGCTGAGCCATTGATTTGTGTTTGCCAAAAAATTCAATCAGAGTAAAATAACATAACCTAACGTGTCATTCTGGAGCGAGGGTATTCCCGAGCGATAGAATCTACTTATTGTAGATATAGATTCTATCAGTCGGATAGTAATCCTCCTTCCAGAATGACGATAATTATATGGAACCTTTAGCCTCACAAATCAGGCCAAAGAATCTGGATGAATTTCAAGGGCAATTTCATCTGGTTGGCAAAGATAAGCCCATAAGAGTGGCGATTGAGCAGAAGCATCTTTTCTCGTTCATCCTGTGGGGTCCGCCAGGTTGCGGAAAAACCACGCTGGCAAAAATTTACGCGCATGCCTTGGATGCGCGGCTTTTTGAATTCTCCGCGGTTAGCGCGGGTAAGGCGGATATAAAAAATATAATAAATTCCCCATCCTCTACTGAGGAGGGGGCTGGGGGTGGTTCCGCAAGCAAGCCAAAAGTTTTATTTTTAGATGAAATCCATCGTTTTAACAAAGCCCAGCAGGATTTTTTATTGCCCTATGTTGAATCCGGCGAGATCACGTTAATTGGGGCGACTACGGAAAATCCTAGTTTTGAGGTTATCAGTCCGTTATTGTCTCGATGCCGCGTCTTCGTCCTTAATGAGTTAACAAGTGATGATATGCTGTCTATAATAAATCATCTTGAAAATTCTCCCGCCTTTACTAAGGAGGGGGTTGGGGGTGGTCTCGTGGATCAAGAAGCCAAGGATTGGCTAATAGCCATGGCAAACGGCGACGCGCGGCAGGCCATTAGCATGCTGGAAAACACGAACCAGCTTTACAAAAAAATTACTATTGAGACCTTAAAGCAGACTTTGCAATCCAAGCATCTGCGTTATGACAAAGCCGGGGATGAGCATTACAACACTATTAGCGCGTTCATTAAAAGCATGCGCGCTTCACAGGCAAACGCGGCGATTTACTATCTCGCGCGCATGGTGGAGGCAGGGGAGGATCCTTTGTTTATTGCCCGGCGCATGGTGATATTTGCGAGCGAGGATATCGGGCTGGCTGTGCCGACCGCGCTGGTGGTGGCGAACGCCGTGTTCCGCGCGTGCGAGACCATCGGCTATCCAGAGTGCGCCATTAATCTGGCGCACGGGGTGGCGTATTTATGTTCCTGCAAAAAGAACCGCAGCGCTTATGATGCTTTGCGCGCCGCGCAAAAGGATGTAAAGGATTTTGGCAATCTTCCAGTGCCTATGAATATCCGCAACGCGCCTACGAAGTTGATGAAGGATTTCAGGTATGGGGAGGGGTATGAGAAGTATACTGATGAGGATTTGTTGCCGGGGGAGATTAAAAATAAGAAGTATTTGAAGTAAAAACGGTAAAAACGGTGTCAGGAGTCGTTTACTACGATAATAAATATCATCAAACATAAAAAAGCATCATGGAATTATTCATTGATGAATCGGGAAATCTGGGAGCCAAAGACAGATTTTTTGTTATTGCATTGCTTTATCCTGCAAACAAGAAAAGATTATTAAATATCGCAAGGCATTTTAATGCTGGTTTAGGAGCTGAAGAAATAAAATGTGGATAACTTATAGACGAAAAATATAAAGTATTATATACTATAAATACGAACGTAAGTCTTATGTGGAGTTTATTGCAAATAAGCGTCGTGTATCGGCGCCGAAAGATAAGCGGTTTAAGAGCGCCCTGCGGGGTGCTGTTTGTTTTATTACCTAAACCTCAATGGCTCAGCTGGCTGAGCCATTGAATTATCAACAATTGACAAAGCATATACATTGTCATATATTGTATATATGGAGAATTACGATTGGAACAAAGATAAAAACGAACAATTGATAAAAGACCGCGGTATTGGATTCCATGATGTTGTTGACGCGATCCATGCCGGAAGAGCATTAGATTTGATATATCATCCAAACAGTAAAAAATATTCAGGCCAAAAAATAGTTATTGTGGAAATTAATAAATATGCTTACAGAGTTCCATTTGTGTTTGATGATAAGAAGATTTTTTTTAAGACCATAATTCCATGTCGAAAGACAACCAAGAAATATGTTAAGAAATAATTTTATGACAGAAGATTTAGAAAAGAAATACTACCATACATTTGATGAAGAAGAGAAAGAATTAATAGAATCTTATAATAAAGGCGAATGGAAACGCGTTCCGAATTTGGAGGAAGAAAAAAAGAAACTTGTCGCCGTGGCGCGCGCAACCATAGCCATGCGCAAGAACAAGAATGTGAATATCCGCATCAGCGAGGGAGATTTGCGTGATATCAAGATCAAAGCCCAAGAGCGCGGTTTGCCATATCAGACATTTATTGCCTCCATTCTGCATCAATTTTCCAATGGCAGGATAAAAGAAGTTGTCTAATTTAATAAATCGCTGTTACCAGATTTTTTACCTCTATTGTTTGCCAGAGAAAAAAGCTATCAGTTTTTTTTCTGGGGCTCTACGTTAAACTGGCTGACGAATTAATGTAATTAAGCAGTATAGAAAAATGTAAAAAAATTATTATTTTGCTATACTAAAAATATATGCCGCTCGACCCACTAGGTCACATCAAAATATCAGTATCAAACCCGGCATGCGCCAGGCGGGCATTGCTAAAATAGGAAAAAGGCACCAACAACCTTTCCACCACTCCACCCCAACGGCTCACCCCTTGAGCTGTTGACGCCAGACAGCCAAGCGCGTTGAGTCGATTTTTGGTATAATAAGAATATCGATAAAACCCGTCAATAGCCGTATTCCACAGTAGTTTCAACCATTTGATTTTGTTCTTTGTTAATTTGAGGATATATAACACTGCTGCAGTGT
>PCVT01000117.1 GCA_002787075.1 Parcubacteria group bacterium CG11_big_fil_rev_8_21_14_0_20_41_14 | reverse complement strand
CAGCGTGGTTAGAACAATAGCCTGCGCCAGCATATACCATAAGTGAAACACTTCCACGAGCGCGGAAACAAAAATCGCGTTCAAAATAATATTCAAAACCACTAAGACCATAAAAAATTTGAACTGCCGCTCCATGCGCTCTTTGCTTGGGTCACGGAATGTCCAAAATTTCTGCAGATAAAAATTTACGAAAAACCCGGCCACCTGGCCGAACACCACGGAAAACAAATACCATACTTTAAAAATATCAGTCGAGATATACACAGTAATCAATGCCGCGGCTGCCGCGGTTCCACCGGAAATCGCGTACTTAATCTCACGCTTATATCTTCGTATCACCCCAAGCGTCCACGGCGATCTTTGATAAATGCGATTTTTTAAAAACAGTTTGATTTTTGGATACATGAATTTATTTTGCTAATTTTTGATATTCTTGTTTGTATTGCTGGGAGATGGCGTCCCATGAATACTTATTTTTTATTTGATTGCTGATGTCCTGATTATTGTGATGCATCGCGCTCTTGATTTTTTCAGCGACCGCTTTCGCGTCTGTTGATTCAATTGGATCAACAATTCCTGCATTGATTAAATCTTTGATTCCGCCTACGCGCGTGCCAAGTACAATAAGACCAGAAATTTTTGCTTCTATAAAAGAATTTCCCATTCCCTCGGTTCTGGAAGGCCTCACAAACATTTCAGATGATTTTAACAGGCGCGGAAGCTCATAATGGCTCACATGTCCGAGAAAGACAATTCTTTTTTTAAACTTTGAGCTTTGGGCTTTGAGTTTTTCTTCATCCTTTCCTTTACCCGCGATGACTAGTCTGACTCTGTCATCTAGATATTCCATTGCATCAATTAAAATATCAATTCCATTTTTATAAACAAGGCGCGATGTGGTAATCACCACAAAATCATTTTCACATGCTCCCCACGACTTTCTGATAGACGCGCGCTCCTCGTCTGAAATTTGAATATCAAATTTTTCAATATCAACTCCGTTTGGAATAATCTCAATATCACCCTTATAGCCATACCGCACAGAGCGATCTTTTAGCCAATTACTAATCGCAGTTATTATATCTGCCTTGGTGTAAATTTGACAATACCACGGATGCCAAAACCAAGTGCGCATTCTGATAAACCAATCTGAATCCCCGCTTTGCAGAGTTAAGATATATGGAACCGACGGCGCGCGCTTCTTAAACAATAACGCGGACAAGCCAGCATAGTTTGCCATAATCGCGTGAATCACACTATATGGATTCTGCGCATGCATCTTCATTGCTAAGCGCGACGCGCGCCAGGGATAACATATCTTATCTAAAAACAGGCGACCCGTGCCAACACGAAACACATTTACATTTCCAATGCGCTCTGAATCAGGCAAAGACAGATCCATTCTCGTGGTAAACAAATCAAATTCAAAATCAGGCAACCGATTGGTTACCTCTTTTATTGCCACTTCAGCACCCCCAATGAATGGATCATAAGTTATTGAGAATATTGCTATTCTTTTTGCGTTTGGCATGATAGAATAATATCAGAAATTCGCATAAAAATAAAGCTGAAATTATGGTTAAAATCCTCTATATCATAACGCAATCAGAAATGGGCGGCGCACAGCGCTATGTTTTTGATTTGGCAACAAATTTAAATAAAAGTCAATATGATATTCATATAGCGCATGGTGGCTCTGATAAAGGCATTTTTGACTCCATAGAAGCTGAAAATTTGACCATACACAGCATAAAACACTTAATACGCAGTATTTCACCTATTAATGACATAAAGGCCTATTTTGAGCTAAAAAACCTTATAAAATCAATACATCCTGATATTGTGCATTTGAATAGTTCAAAAGTAGGAATATTAGGATCAATGACCGCGAAAGCGTGTAAAGTGCCAAAAATTATTTACACTGCGCATGGATTTGTTTTTAATGAGCCACTGTATCCTGTTGTCAAATGGATTTATAAACAAGCAGAACTTTTCAACGCAAAACGAGTTGATCGCATTATCGCGGTATCTGAATATGACAAACAGACCGGAATCAAGGCAGGCATATCAGACAGCAAGCTTATCGCCATAC
Organism: Parcubacteria group bacterium CG11_big_fil_rev_8_21_14_0_20_41_14; assembly: GCA_002787075.1. GTDB lineage: Bacteria > Patescibacteriota > Patescibacteriia > UBA2169 > UBA2169 > CG1-02-41-12. The sequence goes on along the minus strand of PCVT01000117.1, from coordinate 2,538 downwards.
ACAATGGTATTAATCCGAATATAGATTTTTTAACAAAAAAAAACGCCTTAGTGTCATTGCGAGAAGGGAGCAGCACTCTGCAAGCTACGAAGCAATCCCATGGTTATCGCAATGACAAAATAATCGGATGCATCGCGAACTTCTATCGCACTAAAGGATTGGATATTTTAATTGACGCAATGGCAAAGGTTGACGCACACCTCTTTATCATCGGCGACGGACAATTGCGAGAGAATCTTGAAGCACAGATTCAAAAGCACGATCTACAAGACAAAATAACGCTCCCAGGACAAATTCCAAATGCATCGCAATATCTTAAAGCATTTGACCTATTCGTACTTCCCTCTCGCAAAGAAGGATTGTCATACACTCTCTTGGAAGCCCAAGCAGCGCAAATCCGGATTGTCGCCACAAAAGTCGGCGGCACTCCGGAAATTATTCAAGACAATGCGAATGGATATCTGGCAGAGTCAAACAACGCAGATGATCTTGCTAATAAAATAAACCTCGCAATCAAAAAACCGCTTGCATCAAATCTTGCAAACGATTTTACGCTGGAAAAAATGCTTGAAAAAACTCAAGCCATGTACCAATCCTAAAACGCGCTTGCTTTTAATTCATCAATTCTGCCATCTTGGATTGCTTGAATAACAGCTGCGGCTTCTTGGGCAAAGCTTGGGTCAAGCTCTGCTGCTTTTTGCGCCGCAAAAATTGCGTCTTCATATCTGTCAGCTAGCACATAGGCAATAGCCAATGCCGAACGCACGCGCGCGTCTGTTGGCTTGAATTTCACCAAATATTCATAAACAGTAATCATCTTGTCATATTCGCCCGCGACTCCAAGTTCTTCTGCTAGTACAAATGCAATCATGCTTTCTTCTGGCACATATTTTCTTTCAATAAATGCTTTATTAACAATAGAATCATAGGCCTTCAAAAGCTCTCCATTAGTTAATAACGCTCTTCCTAAATAATAATACGTGGCCTTGAAAGCCGGCTCTAAGGCAACTGCCTGCTCTAAAACCTCAACTGCTTTTTCGCTCTCTCCTGCCAGCACATATGTTTCACCAAGTATCAAATAAATCTGAATCCTCTCTGAGCTAAGCTCCATGGCTTTTTCAAGCTGGCTTATTGCTCCTTGCAAATGCGAAATATCGTCATCTATCAAATACTGGCTATTATATAACTGGCCAAGCTTTAAATAGAACACTGCGTCATTCGGCTTCTTTTTAATTTCATTATCCAAAGAATCTTTTGCTTCCAAAAAAGCATTAAGCACATCAGCGCGCAAAATAGAATCATTCTTAATTTTTTCAATATTTTCAGTAGAAGTTAATCCCATAAGAAATTCAGCAAAATTCAAAGTTAGGTTTTCTGATGTAATAAGATTTTCATTAAGCGCGGCACGATAATGGGACAAGGAAAACACTATATCATTACTTAAGTACGCTTTTCCAGTATCCTCAGAAGCGCGCAAAACCTTGTAATTCAAATTGAAAATTGAATACATTACCAAAGGAACCATAATTATAATTATCGCGACTGGCAATATTTTTTTATGTTGCGCGTCTTTATTGGTTTGATATGCAATTATTGTTCCATCGTAATATTGATTCTCAATCAATGCCAATAATACCATAAAAAACAAAAGCGAATGAAAATCATCAAATACAAAAAACAGATGCACAAAATATGCGATTGTCATTCCGCTGAACAACAAAAATTCATTTAAGCTGAATTTCTTGTTCCTATATCCGCGTATAAGATAATATCCAATATAGATCGGAAAACACAAATACAGCAACAACGCAAAGATTCCTGATTCAGACAAGATATTAAAAAACTGGTTATGAGCCCGGTCAAAATATGTTTCTGTTGGAGCAAGAAGATAATAGTTGGCTGGAAAATATTCATTAAACAGAATATTATAATTCTCCATGCCAACTCCGGTTAAAGGGTCTTTTTTAAATCCTTGTATTGCCGCGTTCCAGCCGATAAAACGAGTTTTCGATGTACCGTCATTAATAGAAATAGTAACCACGCGCCGCAAAACTGGAATCTGGCGAACAAGTTCTGTTTTTCTGAATTGAAAACCAAGGCCAAGAACAATAATGCCGAGCATAAAGCTTGCGCCAATGAGCTGTTGATATCTTTTTTTTCTTCCGAGAAAAATATAAGCCAAAGCCGCGAAACTAGCTCCCATAATTAGACCTAAATACGCGCCTCTAATATCAGTAAGCGTGAAAGCGTAAAAATCAATCGCAATAGTAGCAATATAAAAATATCTCAGCTTAGGGCTCTTTTCATGCATTAACAAATATAAAGCAAACGCGATATTAAATAACAAATAAATCGCGACATACACAGGGTTGCCAAGCGTGGAAACAATGCGAGTTCCAACGCCTGCGCCAAATAAGTACACGCCAAAAGATCCAGGATTGCGCTGAAGAATTCCATATATACTCACAAGGATGCTGGTTGCAAGCGAAACATTAAAAAATACATGCCATTGCTTTTTTTCAAATAATATTCTCGCTA
>PCVT01000214.1 GCA_002787075.1 Parcubacteria group bacterium CG11_big_fil_rev_8_21_14_0_20_41_14 | reverse complement strand
AATGTTTCCTTTGGCTTTGGCTGGAGTGGATATTGAAAAATTACACAAGGGCGCTTCTAAAATGCTGGATGCGTGTTTGAAAAATGATGATGAAAATCCTGCTTTGCTCTCGTGCGTGTGCGTTTGGAATGCTATGCAAAATCAGTCAGTTATGCATAATCTATTTTTGTTTGATATGGATTTGGAGCGGATTGGAAAATGGTTTAGACAGCTTACTGCAGAGTCGCTTGGCAAGCAAGGCAAGGGCATTATGCCCATAGTTTCAATCGGATCAACTGATTTGCATTCTGTGTATCAGATATTTTTAGATGGCCCGAAAAATGTTTTTACCACTTTTGTTTCTGTTAAGAAGGGCGATGATATTGATGTTCCGCCAATTGACGAACAAATGGACGCGATTGTGCCTGAGTTGCGCGGCAAATCCGCGCAAGAGGTAATGTCAGCCATCTATGAGGGAACCAAAGGTTCGTACCAAAAACATGGTTTGCCGTTTTGCGAGGCGGTGTTAGATGATTTGCGCGAAGAGGAAATTGGCGCGTTTCTGCAATTTAAAATGATTGAGACCATGTTGCTGGCAAAATTGATGAATGTGAACGCGTTTGATCAGGGCGTGGTTGAGGAGTATAAGAAGATTACCAGAGAAATACTTTCGTCATAAATTATATGTCAAACAAGAAAGAAAAATATAATCCTGATGAAGATGAGCAAATGATTATCATTATAAAAAAATTTCAAGAAATAATGGCCATATTAAGAGAGATTAGGGAGATGAATAGAAGAGCTTATGGTGGTTATAAGCAAAAGAAAACTTGATTATTATAATGGATAGTTTGATGCTATGTTTTCTTTGTGCTAAAATTAGGACATTATGGAAAAGCAGGAATTAAACGAAATCAAGCAAAATGTAAAAGATATAAAAGAATCTGTTGATTTTTTGATTAAGAATGCAGTTACAAAAACCGATTTGGATGAGAAATTAAATGGATTTGCCACAAAAACCGATTTGGATGAGAAATTAAATGGATTTGCCAC
>PCVT01000088.1 GCA_002787075.1 Parcubacteria group bacterium CG11_big_fil_rev_8_21_14_0_20_41_14 | reverse complement strand
GGTCTTTATTTTTAAAGACACAGGAATTCCCGCGTCTTTTGCCTTGGAACACCAACCACCTATTGCGTCTTTTTCGCTCATTTTAGCAAAAGTGGCTGTCTAGACATACAGGTGGAAAGGTGAGAGTAAAGACTCTGCCCACGTGGCTGCCACTTGCTGGTCTAGACATACAGGTGGAAAGGTGAGAGTAAAGACGTGACAACCTTCTCATCCTCTTCAAAGTCTAGACATACAGGTGGAAAGGTGAGAGTAAAGACAAACCGTGCCACACTAAACCGATGAGTCTAGACATACAGGTGGAAAGGTGAGAGTAAAGACTCAAGTAACTACCTGTTCTTTCACAAGTCTAGACCTGCAGGTGGTAAGGTGAGAGTAAAGACTTTTATCCTCCTCTCTATGCTTCTGAGTCTAGACATTTAGGTGGAAAGGTGAGAGTAAAGACTTGTGGAGATCCATGAACTTCGGCAGTCTAGACCTGCAGGTGGAAAGGTGAGAGTAAAGACGTCCTTCACACGATCTTCCTCTGTTAGTCTAGGCCTGCAGGTGGAAAGGTGAGAGTAAAGACGCATAAGCGTAATTGAAGCTCTCTCCGGTCCAGACCTTGTCGCGCTTGTGTTGCGACAAAGGCGGAGTCCGCAATAAGTTCTTTTTACAATGTTTTTTCCATAAAACCGATACAATCAAGTATCGGTTTTGCTTTTTTTATGAAAATATGTTATGCTATGTGCTCAAATAAAAATATCAATAAAATAGCGTTTTTTTGATAATTTATCGCTAAAATTATACATAATCACGCAACATTGCCATTCTCACACAGGAGAAAAGTCATGGCAGAAAGCAAGCAGATGCAATGCCGCAAGTGCGGCGCAAGCATGAAGTATGAAGTAATTGGATTGGGCAAGAAGTCATGCAGATATATGTGCCCAGATTGCGGCAATCACACCAGCGCGCGCAAGATTCAGAACAAGAAAAAGCGCGACAAAAAGTATGGATCCGCAAGCAAAGCGCAGAGCCAGAGGATAGCTGTGGCTGGCGCGCTTTATCCAGACAAAAAAGTGCAGACCATAAAGACCTACAAATACCCAGCGGATCTTAATGGCGAAGTTCATGACAGCGGCGTCGCAGAGAAGATTGCGCAGGCGATTCAGGAAGATGAGATCGGCCTGCTTGGCCCGTCCAGCGAATACGCTTGCTGGATTGCTTCACAAAAACAGAGCGAGCCGTATTCAGTTGTAGATTTTTGGTTTGACGCGGTGTGCGCAGGCGGAGTATTCGCGTATTCTGGCGCGCGCCTGCTTTCCACAGTCCTCCAGTTGAGTGGCGAGGAAAGCGTTTTGCGCGCTGCTTTAGCATCTAGCCCGTTTGTAGATGACATTAATTTGGCGCAAGCGGAAAAGTTCCTAGCCGTTAGCCGGCGCACAGGCCAAGATAAGCTAGGCAAGCGCATTGGAGAATGTTTCGCGGAAGGCCGGCTTGAAGCGCTTGGCATCAAAGATCGCATGCGCGAATTCGTGCAAGCGATTGATGTGGCCCAAACCGCGGGCCAGCGGTTCGCGGCCAAGCTAAAGATATTCGGCATCAGTCAGATGCCTGAAGCCAAGCAATGGAACAATGATTCCGGGCTCACTGTATGTATTTTGCCGGATTATTATGTCCCGGAAGAAAACCGCGCGGACCAGCTGGTTGTTTTGCTTCGGCGCTTACGCGAGATCGCGTATTGCATGGGAATTGAGGATGAAGCAGGATTTGAGCATCTAGGCATTGACCCTGGTGCTCTTTCCAATTTTTCCAATGGCAATCCAAAGCGAGGATTTCTCGGCCGCCTGCTCAATAATGACATTATAGCGCTGGCAAACAACATGTCAGCCATGACGCCGTATTGGGAAGGCAGAAAAGGCGAGTTGATTGAGCGCCTTGCATGGCTTAAACATCGCGCTGAAGGATTGTATTTGAAAGAGCCACATTTCGGCAACTCCTGGGCAGACCACCGCAGCAGGATTTTCAGTCGCATTGCGGGCTGGCTTTCCGGATGCGCGGGCAAGCTCAAGATTGCCAAGGATCAGATTTCAGGCGTGCGTACGGATTTGTTTCTGCTCAAGCGCCTTCTGGATGCGGTACCGCAAAGCGCGCCGTCGCCGGACTTTATTGCTTCCATCAGCGCGCTGGATCGGTTTTTGGAAGCGGCAGAAAGCAGCCAGGATCCGGCAGAACAGGTACGCGCTTTGTACGCGTTTCATCTGAACGCGCCTGCGGTCCGATCCATCGCCAACAAGGCGGTACAGAGGTCTGATTCCCAGGAGTGGCTTATCAAGGAACTGGATGCTGTAGATCACCTTGAATTCAACAAAGCATTTCCGTTTTTTTCGGATACAGGAAAGAAAAAGAAGAAAGGAGCGAATAGCAACGGAGCGCCTTCTGAAGAAGAATACACGGAAACAGAATCCATTCAACAACCAGAAGATGCAGAGCAGGAAGTGAATGGTCAAGAAGGAAATGGCGCTTCAAAGAACCAGAAAAAGTTTCAGCGCATTCCTCGATTTTTCGGGGAAGGGTCAAGGAGTGAGTATCGAATTTTAACAGAAGCGCCGCAATATTTTGACATGTTCTGCAATAATATGCGCGCGATCTTTATGCAGCTAGAGAGTCAGCCGCGCAAGGCGCCTCGTGATTTCAAATGCTTTCTGCAGAATCGTTTGCAGAAGCTTTACAAGCAAACCTTTCTCAATGCTCGCAGTAATAAATGCCGCGCGCTTCTGGAATCCGTCCTTATTTCATGGGGAGAATTTTATACTTATGGCGCGAATGAAAAGAAGTTTCGTCTGCGCCATGAAGCGAGCGAGCGCAGCTCGGATCCGGACTATGTGGTTCAGCAGGCATTGGAAATCGCGCGCCGGCTTTTCTTGTTCGGATTTGAGTGGCGCGATTGCTCTGCTGGAGAGCGCGTGGATTTGGTTGAAATCCACAAAAAAGCAATCTCATTTTTGCTTGCAATCACTCAGGCCGAGGTTTCAGTTGGTTCCTATAACTGGCTTGGGAATAGCACCGTGAGCCGGTATCTTTCGGTTGCTGGCACAGACACATTGTACGGCACTCAACTGGAGGAGTTTTTGAACGCCACAGTGCTTTCACAGATGCGTGGGCTGGCGATTCGGCTTTCATCTCAGGAGTTAAAAGACGGATTTGATGTTCAGTTGGAGAGTTCGTGCCAGGACAATCTCCAGCATCTGCTGGTGTATCGCGCTTCGCGCGACTTGGCTGCGTGCAAACGCGCTACATGCCCGGCTGAATTGGATCCGAAAATTCTTGTTCTGCCGGCTGGTGCGTTTATCGCGAGCGTAATGAAAATGATTGAGCGTGGCGATGAACCATTAGCAGGCGCGTATTTGCGTCATCGGCCGCATTCATTCGGCTGGCAGATACGGGTTCGTGGAGTGGCGGAAGTAGGCATGGATCAGGGCACAGCGCTAGCATTCCAGAAGCCGACTGAATCAGAGCCGTTTAAAATAAAGCCGTTTTCCGCTCAATACGGCCCAGTACTTTGGCTTAATTCTTCATCCTATAGCCAGAGCCAGTATCTGGATGGATTTTTAAGCCAGCCAAAGAATTGGTCTATGCGGGTGCTACCTCAAGCCGGATCAGTGCGCGTGGAACAGCGCGTTGCTCTGATATGGAATTTGCAGGCAGGCAAGATGCGGCTGGAGCGCTCTGGAGCGCGCGCGTTTTTCATGCCAGTGCCATTCAGCTTCAGGCCGTCTGGTTCAGGAGATGAAGCAGTATTGGCGCCGAATCGGTACTTGGGACTTTTTCCGCATTCCGGAGGAATAGAATACGCGGTGGTGGATGTATTAGATTCCGCGGGTTTCAAAATTCTTGAGCGCGGTACGATTGCGGTAAATGGCTTTTCCCAGAAGCGCGGCGAACGCCAAGAGGAGGCACACAGAGAAAAACAGAGACGCGGAATTTCTGATATAGGCCGCAAGAAGCCGGTGCAAGCTGAAGTTGACGCAACCAATGAATTGCACCGCAAATACACCGATGTTGCCACTCGTTTAGGGTGCAGAATTGTGGTTCAGTGGGCGCCCCAGCCAAAGCCGGGCACAGCGCCGACCGCGCAAACAGTATACGCGCGCGCAGTGCGGACCGAAGCGCCGCGATCTGGAAATCAAGAGGATCATGCTCGTATGAAATCCTCTTGGGGATATACCTGGAGCACCTATTGGGAGAAGCGCAAACCAGAGGATATTTTGGGCATCTCAACCCAAGTATACTGGACCGGCGGTATAGGCGAGTCATGTCCCGCAGTCGCGGTTGCGCTTTTGGGGCACATTAGGGCAACATCCACTCAAACTGAATGGGAAAAAGAGGAGGTTGTATTCGGTCGACTGAAGAAGTTCTTTCCAAGCTAGACGATCTTTTTAAAAACTGGGCTGCTGGCTATCGTATGGTCAGTAGCTCTTATTTTTTTACTTGATATATGGTATTATCTCAATAATATGCATCTCTTCATAGATACAACAGAAAAAGAATCATTTGATATTGCTTTGATTGATGATGAGCGCGTTATCAAAAAGAAGCGAATCAAATCAATCCGCCAACATTCGGAAAAGCTTTTGAAATCAATTGACGCGCTTTTGTTGTCCGCAAAATCATCTCTGAAAGATATACAAGG
>PCVT01000083.1 GCA_002787075.1 Parcubacteria group bacterium CG11_big_fil_rev_8_21_14_0_20_41_14 | reverse complement strand
CTCATTATCATACCCCTATTTTATGTTAAGTTGTTGACTGAAAAGAACCTTAAATAATTGTTATTATTCTGTTTTATATTATACCATATCCACAGAAAAATGCAAGGGTTTAGAGGAGAGGGCATTGCAACAGATATTTTTCTGCTGAAAAATTCTGCGACCCCGTCGCGCGCCGGCCTTGCAAAGCTCTAGGTGTTCGATTATTCCTCCGCCCGCCCTGTGCGCGCACAAATCCCCGCCGCTTTTAGGAGATATTATAAAACAGCGTGGACTGTTCTCCTTTGATATAGAACAATTCAAATTTTTCTTTGACGGTAAATTCTTTGAAATTAATTAATGGAAGCCTCGTAAATCTGATTAGGGTATGGAGGGCACCAACTTCGATTATCAAAATAAAATCGCCATAGTTTTATTGCACATCGATATTGAGAATTTGAGTCTTCAAGCTGAGCTGTTAAATCATACTGTACTCGCTGGGTATTACGACCGACATTCCCATAAGCGTAAGTAAAACAGTTTACGTTCCACGGCGGGCAACCGCCAGAATTTAATGGATCTTTTGCTAAGCTACTAATATATGGAGAAAGGTCAGAAGCAAGAGAATCCCACGAACCGTCATAACTATACCGATACCCATTGCAATCCCAACCACAATTCGATTTGGGATAATATCCGTTAGTATCATAGTAAAGTTCTAACGCAGTTTGTATTTGTCTTAAATCTGCGATGCGTTTTGTGTCACGGGACTTCATTCTTGCACCATTCAAACTAGCAAGCACAACACTTGAAAGAATCCCAATGATTGCAATAACCACCAAAAGTTCAATTAAGGTGAATCCTTGACTTTTAGAATTTATTTTTTCTGTGGTCATGATCTAATCAGCGCTTTCCTTCCGGCCCAGCTACATTAATTATTTGATCGGCTGGTGGAGGCGAGGAGGAACTAACGGCACCAAAAATCAAAAACAGCGAAACGATAATCGCCACCACCACAAACCCAATCAACAC
>PCVT01000164.1 GCA_002787075.1 Parcubacteria group bacterium CG11_big_fil_rev_8_21_14_0_20_41_14 | reverse complement strand
TCTTCTACCGGCGCTGCTTGTTCCTCGCGCGTGGTTATATACCACATAGCGAAAATACAACGATCTATACCGCTTGAATTCCGATGATTTTGATCCAGCCAATGCATCATGTCATGCGGGGAGTCAAAACCTAATTCTGAAACTACGGCCACAACATCCCCGTCTTTTTCGGATAAAAGAGCGGCCAAATCCTCCACGCAATAAATCCCTTCATTTTCCAACTCTTTAAGCCATTGCTCATCAAAAGTTGGTGTTAACCCAAAGAGGATCTGCCTGAATCTGCCCGCAATCGGCTCGCCTTGCTCTTTATTCTCCTTTTCCTTTTCTTCCGAAAGCCAATAGGTGGTTAATGGATCAGCGATCATGCGCATCTTGCCGTCCGCGCACAACCTGTCAAACGAATCGCGCAAAGCATGGGAATCCATCTCGATCCCATGCTCTTTAAGCAGTAATTTGCTTACAGCGGTTGGCGACACTCTTCCGCTCTCGCCAGCTGTCTTTTGAGCAAGCTCTAAAATAACAGCCAACTCATCAAATCCTTCTGCCGGGGTTTGCATGATTTAATCCTTTCCAGGATAAATGAAAAAAAGCGCGTGATTTGCCATTAAAAATCAAATAAATTGTAAAGATCAAATTATTTTATATTATCATATTAACGCGTAAAGTCAAAAAAATCCACTGCATCAGCATCCATTTTGGATAACTAATACAGTGGATTACACAAATTGCGAAACATTCTTCTTGGCAATTCTCTCAACCTCCTCAACTGAAACTTCCCCAAAAAAATCCTCTGAAACTTCATCAGCTGTTGGAAGAGCGCCATTCACTCTGAGATACTTAATTCTTCCAACAACAGCCATATCTACTTTTTGGCTTATAATAAAGGGTATTGACCCCAGAGCAAGCTCTGGACTCTGATTCGCAACAGAGCTACGGGATATTATACCCTGTGTTAGCTCCTCGGCTCGGAAATGGAAAAGAGTACTTTTCCATTTCGCTCGCTCTATGTCGCTAATAAAGCCATTTGCCGAACCATTGCCGGATTTCAGC
>PCVT01000049.1 GCA_002787075.1 Parcubacteria group bacterium CG11_big_fil_rev_8_21_14_0_20_41_14 | reverse complement strand
GGAATGAAAGCGCCACTGGATAAAAAGCAAGAATGGAACAGTAAACAGGATACGCGCAGAGAAATTAAAAAGGCGCTGGAGATGCGTTTTCCGGAATTTGAAGTAAGACTTGGTGGCTTGACTTCCCTTGATATTACTAAAAAGGGAATAGACAAAGCCCACGGCATTGAACAAATAATGGAAAAACTCTTAGTGTCCAAAGATGACATCGTCTTTTTGGGCGACGCATTATATGAAGGAGGTAACGATGCTGCGGTACTTCGCACCGGCATTGATACTATTCAGGTTTCAGGACCAGAAGAAACAAAGCAGCTTATTCGATCTTTATTAACAAGCCTTAAGCATAAATCATGAGTATATTATTATGAAATCCAAAAATTTTGATACAAAGAAATATATGCAAAAGATGATAGACTCCCCCTCTATTTTCACTATTTTCGGTGTGACTGGAGATTTAGCTGCCAAAAAAATTATTCCATCTCTTTGGCACTTATTTCAGAATGGTCGCTTACCAAAACGCCTGTCCATCATAGGGTTTTCGCGAAGAGAGTTTTCGGATAAAGAATTTAAGGACTTGATTTTGGAAGCGGTAAAAAAACATGCGGATTCAAGCATAGAAAATAAAGAAATTGACAGTTTTTTTGAACTTTTCACCTATCAAGCAGGAACATTTGAGGATGCAAAAGCTTTTCAATCTCTCTCGGACCGCATTACAGAGATAGAAAGCGGTTGGAATATGTGCGCCAATAAACTTTTTTATCTTGCTGTACCACCCTCTTCATATGAGCAAATCTTCAAAAATCTCGCTGGAGTTAAATTGAATATGCCCTGCGGAGGAGATCTGGGGTGGAGTCGTATTTTGATTGAAAAACCGTTTGGGACAGATCTCCGAAGTGCGCAAAAACTACAGTCGCTCCTCTCCACCTACTTCAAAGATGAGCAAATGTATAGGATTGACCATTATTTATTTAAAGAAATTATTCAGGGAATAGAAAACTTTCGTTTTTCAAATAATCTTTTTGAAAA
>PCVT01000129.1 GCA_002787075.1 Parcubacteria group bacterium CG11_big_fil_rev_8_21_14_0_20_41_14 | reverse complement strand
CTTTCTTGCGAGTACAGCGATAATAGTTATGACCCTTTTGTCTTTCGGCAGTAATTGAACAACCGCACGAAGCGCATTTGAGAAGGCCAAGAAAAGCAAAATTATTTTTGTGAGATTCCTGTACTTTACCTCGTTTGCTCATCACTTCTTGGCATTTATCAAAAAGTTTCTTTGAAATTAACGGTTCATGTCGTCCCTCAAAAATTTCCCCGCGATATTTCATCAGGCCAATGTAGAAAATATTTTGTATTATTTTTTGGATATTACCAATTGCGATTTCCTTGCCGAGATTTCCACGCAAACATTTTTTCTTGCACCAATTTGCGAGGGATTTCAAAGTGTGTTCGCCAGTGGCGTAAATCTCAAAAAGTTTTTTCACTCTCGGGGCTTTGCTTTTATCAATATCAATCATTCTCGTTTTGGGATTATTCAAATAACCCACTGGCGCCCAGCCGGGCCAAACATCGTTGCGTATTTTTTGTCGCAAACCTCGCTTCACATTCTCTCGCAAATTATCTACAAAATATTTACTCTGTCCGAAGGCGATGTTGAGCATAAACAATCCCTGCGGTGTTGGCTCAAACCAAAAGGTGGGAAATTTGAGGGACTTAATCAATCCGCGATCTACAAAGTGAATTATTTTACCACCGTCAACGGAATTTCTAGCGAGGCGATCTGGATGCCATGAAATTATTCCGTCCGCTTTCCCTTGCTCTATCAATGACAACATTTCTGCGAATTTAATTCGCCCAGGTTCTTTGGCAGTTTTTGCCTCGCAGAGCGAGGCGACAATTTCAAGTTTTTCTTTGGCGGCAAATTCTTTTAGCTCAACGAGTTGAGCTTCAATACTTAAAACTTGTCTGTCATCCTCTTCGGTACTCTTGCGAGCGTAAATTATGTATTTCATATTTTTTCCTTTAGTTAATAATAATTTTTTCATACTCATTTGATTTAGAAATTCATAGGAATTTCTTTTTTTATTTTTAACCTTGATTTTTCTTTTGTTTTGCTGTAATTTACGTCATAGGAGGTCAAGCTAGTGTTTGGCTTAATTTGTACCCTG
>PCVT01000058.1 GCA_002787075.1 Parcubacteria group bacterium CG11_big_fil_rev_8_21_14_0_20_41_14 | reverse complement strand
TGGGTTTGCCCAGTGCACATCCGCGCCTTGCCTGAATGCGCCAGCCAAGTAGCTCACGTTAGGCCCGCTCGGGCTGATGAGCGAGTCCTGTGAGCCAAGGGTTTCTATGAACTCACCCATTTTGTTCGGGTCTGGCCAATCCATATTGCCGATTTTAACGGATGGAATTTTTTGGGTTCCGCTAGTGTCATCAGATATTTCCATGCCAGTTTTCGTGGCATATCCAAGAGCATAGGTAGCCATTGTTCCACTCCTTTCGCGAGTTTAGTGAATGGCTTAGATTATATAGATAAAAAGAGCTTATAACTTTAAAATAAAGGTATGCTTTTATTACCATACCTTTTGGCTCTTGTCAAGAATTTAGGTATGTGATATGGTTGAATATCTTGGAGTTAGGAGTCGGTTCTTTTTATATGCTCGGTGCTATCAGAATGGTTTCTTTAATAAGTTGGCGCTCCGAGCATAAATATTGGCCAAAGCTAAGATAATCATCTATATAAGGCGGACTTGCTTTGGCTATATAAAAACCCGGCTTGAAGTTTTTGCTTCTTGCCGGGTTATTTTTTGAGGAGCACCGCCTTGGTAAGACAAGTTTATTATTAGCTCCTCGCGATGCACCAGCAAAGTAACCCTAATTTTAGTCGCATGTTAGCTGGTGTTTTTTTGTTGCCAGACAGAAAGCAATGGAATTTTATAATTCAGGTTCTCAGTAGCATTCTGTTTGACATTGAAATGAGAAAGAACAGCCAAGCTGGAAGCAACCTTGAAGTATGGAGATGTTGCGGATAGCATCCTGCTTGGCATAAGTAAGTATGAGGCAGGGAGCGTCACTTCTGTAATAGTATGGCGAGTGTAGCACCCCACCTCAAAATATATTTGCTCACCAGCAAGCTGGCAGTAAACTAAGACTCGCTGTAGCAGATAAGCAAAATAATCCGCCAGCACAAAATAAATAATATAAATGGTCTTCTAACTGGCAGACAACAAAGGACAATATACTTTATAACATATGACTAGTTATTTGTAAAGTATATTTTGTTTACTTTTTCATCAGTTCTGCTATAGTACG
>PCVT01000210.1 GCA_002787075.1 Parcubacteria group bacterium CG11_big_fil_rev_8_21_14_0_20_41_14 | reverse complement strand
TCGTCGCGCTATTAATCGGCCTTATCTTATTCAAAGCAAAAGCAATTCCAGTGGCCAGTTGGGCATTGCATATTTTGGTTGATATACCCACGCATAGCACCCAGTTTTTTCCGACTCCGTATTTGTGGCCATTTGCCACGCCCTATGTCAATGGCATTCCTTGGAACATACCTTGGATATTTTTTAGCAACTGGGCGTTGCTGTTGGTACTGTACGCTTTGTGGTATTATAAACGATACGCGAATAAGAAAATAATGTAATGTATATGCAGCAGGAGGAATTGCAGGAAAAAATCAAACAAGTCAAAGAAGCGCATAAAAACAAAACCGCACATGAGAAATATCATAAAATTGATTCAGGAACTTATCTGAAAGATATTGTGTATGGCGCGAACGATGGCATTGTTACTACATTCGCGGTGGTTGCCGGAGTTGCTGGAGCAGGGCTAAACGCGAAAGTGGTAATCATACTTGGCATGGCGAATTTAATCGCGGACGGATTTTCCATGGCAACTGGCAATTATCTTGGCACTAAATCGGAAATGCAGTTTCAGAAAAAAGAACGCGAGATGGAGGAATGGGAAATTGAGCATATACCAGAGTTTGAGGAAGAGGAGATTCGTGAGATTTATCGCAAAAAAGGATTCAAGGGTTCGGATCTTGATAGAGCAGTAAAAGTTATTACTTCTAATAAAAAAGTTTGGACAGATGAAATGATGCACCATGAATTGGGAATGATTCCTCATGACGTATCAGAAGAAAGCCCGATTAAAAACGCATTAGCAACGTTTATAGCATTTGGCATTGCTGGTTTTTTGCCGCTTTTGCCGTATATTTTCGGAATAGGCAATGGATTCATGGTTGCGGTTGGAATGACAGCTATTGCATTGTTTATTGTTGGGTCTTTGCGTTCGTTTTTAACGCGTAAAAATTGGATTATTTCGGGCCTTGAGATGCTATTTGTAGGCGCGATTGCAGCTGGATTTGCCTATTTTGTTGGGTATTTTATAGAAAAAGCCGTTTCATAGCATAAAATATTAATTTTCCGGGCGTGTTATTCTGAGTAATATCAGAATT
>PCVT01000004.1:962-5684 GCA_002787075.1 Parcubacteria group bacterium CG11_big_fil_rev_8_21_14_0_20_41_14 | reverse complement strand
CAAAATTCGTACAAGAGGAAATGGAATCAGTGGCAAAATTAAAAGTGCCAATTGTAGTTGAGGCGCATGTTGGCGATAATTGGGAGCAGGCGCACTAGCAACGCGCGTCATCCGGACCGAGAGTACTCGCGAGTGGAGGGATCTCATCTCTGTAAAATTGTGCGTTTGTTGATTTATGACACTTAAATTCTATTTCCGCGTGCTGGGCATGAAAATGGACTTCTCCGAAGTTCTGATTCCGGAATACAAGCCCGGATTCGATCGAATTCTCATTATTGCCCACGGATTGTTAATTTCGCAAGCTCTGGAGGCATGCAAGTTTATGCATTGGTACTACTGGGATGACCCAGATAGCGCCATTACCGTGGATGAGCGCTCGCGAGGTAGTTTGCCTTTGATCTTTTTTCTTGTACCCTTTTCAAATCCCCTTGTCTGTTTCAGGCAGGGGGATTTTCTTGTTGTGGATAAGAAAGGATTGACAAATAAAAATATAAGCGTAAAATAGGGAATATAATCACTAAATTACGCCTAATATGTATAAGAGAATAATAAAACAAAAAATAACAAGCAGATTTTTTAAAGGAAAAATAATCATTATTGTCGGACCCAGGCAAACAGGCAAAACCACTCTTGGCTTTGAATTAATGAAGAGATTTTCTAAGAACGACATCAGATTATTTAATTGCGATAATCCAAGCGACAGGGAGCAGTTGGCTGATAAGGATTTGGAGTTTTTGCGGCAATTAATAGGCAAGGCCAAACTGATTTTTATAGATGAAGCCCAAAAAGTAAAAAATATTGGAGAAACATTAAAGTTGTTGGTTGATTTTTATAAAAACAAGAAACAAGTAATAGTTACTGGATCATCAAGTTTGAATTTGCTGGACAACACGCAAGAACCATTAACAGGAAGAAAAATGGTTTTTAATCTTTTTCCTTTGAGCTTGCAGGAAATGTATTCTGATGAGAATTATTCGCAGATTATAAAGGAACTGGAGAGTTTGATTATTTTTGGATGTTATCCTGAGGTTGCGTCACAATCTTCGTTTGAAGAAAAAGAAGACTTAGTTCAAGAATTGGCTTCAAGCTATATCTATAAAGATATTTTTGGCTTTCAAGATATTAAAAGCCCGGATATATTAGTGAAATTGCTTAAAGCATTGGCTCTTCAGATTGGATCTGAAGTTTCCTATAGCGAATTGTCAAACACTGTTGATATTGATAAGAAAACCATTGAAAGGTATATTCAATTATTGGAGAAGAATTTTGTTATTTTCAGGCTAAAGCCGTTTACTAAAAATAAGAGAAGGGAAATTTCCAAGCTTAGGAAAATATATTTTTATGACACAGGAATCCGCAATGCGGTAATTGGCAATTTTAATATGCTAGACAGCAGGAAAGATGTTGGTTCATTATGGGAAAACTTTATGATTGCTGAAAGAATGAAATTTCTTGTTTATAATAAAATTAATGTTGATCAGTATTTTTGGCGGACATACGATAATAATGAAATAGACCTTATTGAGGAAAAATCGGGCAAATTGCATGGTTATGAATTTAAGTGGAATGATAAAAAAGGCGCTAGGCGCAAATCTGTTGATTGGCTTGATTCTTTTGATGTGGTTACTAAAAAGAATTTTAATAGTTTGGTTTTGTCAAAACAATAATTTTTTTGAAAAATAGTGTGATATCTATATATCAATATGATTCTATTCATCCACGGACAAGACACATATTCATCCCGAGAGTATCTAGAGCGGGTAATTGATAAGTTCAAGCAAAAGCACGATCCGAACGGAGAAAATGTGCTGGTTTTTGACGGCGAAGATTCGCAATGGGAGAAGGTGGTTGGCGCTATAACCGGAGGCGGGTTGTTTTCATCTAAAAAATTGATTATTTTAAAAGATATTTTTGCGAGCAAAGAATTGCGCGAGGCATTGAATGAATTTTTGGATGCGCATGATTTGGACGCGGACGTGTCTTTGGTTGTGTATGAAGGCGCGAGTCCGGACAAGCGTTCTTCTCTTTTTAAAAAACTGAACAAAGGAAAATTTGTGTACGCGTTTAACGCGCTTGATGGCCGCGCAATTGAGCAACATATTACGCGCATGGCTGAAGAGCGCGGCAAAAAGATTGAGCCATCAGCAATTCGTGAATTATCAATCATCTGTGGCACTGATTTATGGCGCGCGAAATCTGAAATAGAAAAGCTTGCTTCTCTTGTTAGCGATATTATCACAATAAATGATGTAAAAGAAAATACTCAAGGAAAATTGGAAAATGACATTTGGCAGTTTGTTGACGCTATCAGTTCTGCTAATAAAAAAGAGGCATTGAATATGCTAGATGCCCAGCTTGAGTCAGGCGTTGAGCCCATGTATCTTCTCTCAATGATGATCCGACAGTTTAGATTGCTCATTACTTTGCATAATGCCCAAGGCGTTGATTCGGCCTTGGCATCAAGTTTGAGTTTGCATCCTTTTGTGGTGAAAAAAACCCGCCAACAATCAGGCAGGTTTTCAATTGAAAAATTGAAAGCGATTTATCAGGCGCTTTCGCGCTTGGATAGCGCGCTCAAATCATCTAAAGGCGATCCAAAAGTGCTGTTTACGGTTTTGATTGACAGCATGGTGAAATAAATAAACCCTTCATGGGTGGTGAAGGGTTTATTTGAAAGGTTATTTTTTGGGTTGCGCTTTTTTGATTGCTTTGTGTATTCTGCTTTTATTCCGGGCAGCAGTGTTCTTGTGCATTAAATGCGTTTTTTCAGCTTTATCTAAAAGCTTTACCGCAATAAGCGCCATTTTTTTGGCTTCGTCAATTTTCTCGGCTTCAACTGCTTTGTGGATTTTTTTGATTATATCCTTAATTGCGCGATTTTTTGAGGATCGGACTTTTTCGCGCTTTTTGGATTTGCGCAGTTCCTTGATTGCTGATTTTTTGATAGGCATAATATATTAGATAGAAGTTATAGATAGATACTAGCTGTTTTATTCTGTTTTGTCAATAAAGCCCTCTTTTTTGAGGATTTCTATGACTTTGGCGATGGTTTGGTCAAGCTTGTTCTGACGATTTATGACTTGATAGTCGTAATAGGGTGATTCTTCTTTGATTTCTTGCTGTGCATACGCAAGGCGGGACGCGAGTTGCTCGGAGTCCATATTTGGTTCCCGATTAAGTAAGCGAGTGCGGATGTCGTCAATTGATTCGGGCGCTATAAAAATCGTAGGCGCATGGTAATGTTTCTTGTAAAAGCGGGTACCGACAATATCCGGATTCACAATAACGATTTTTTCGCTTGCAAACTTTTTTTCTAGATCAGGTTTGTAGCTGCCGTAATATACGCCGTTGCGGTTATTTTGGTATTCTATAATATTACCGCATTCAATCTCGCGCTTGAATTCATCTTCTGTGAAGAAATAATAATCAACTTTATCTTTTTCTTTCAGTCGTTTTGGACGAGTGGTCGCAGTGGTGAGCCGTACGAAATTTGGATATTGTTTGATAATTTCATTCGTGACCGTGCTTTCTCCACTGCCGGTCGGGCCTGAGATGACCAGTACCTTGCCGGATGACGATAAAAAGTTAGTTGAGTGTTTCATAAAATTGTTTTAATTGTTCTGGCAATTCAGATTTGTATTCTTTATGCTCGCCGTCTAAATCATCAAACCCTAATTCAGACGCGTGCAAAAATAGGCGATTTAGGTCTTGTGGTTTAACTCGTTTGTTCGTGTACAGAGTATCCCCCACAATAGGATGCTGGATTGAATTTAAGTGAACCCTGATTTGATGGGATCGGCCGGTTAAGATTTTTACTTTTAAGAGCGTGTAATGTTTGACGCGCTCTATTACTTTGAATTTTGTTTGCGCTTCTCTGTCAATTATCGGTCCGCGACCTTTTGAGATGAGGTCGCCGACCGGTTTAGGATGCGCTGCCATTTTTCCGTGTTTGGTTTTGGACCTGCCGATTGGCGTGTCAATCATTCCATCTTCTTCTTCAATAACTCCATGCACTAGGGCAGTGTATTCTTTATCAATACTACGCTCTTTGAATTGCTTTTTAAGATGTTCAAACATTTTTTGCGCGCGCGCGATAACCATAAGGCCTGAAACATCCCTATCCAAGCGATGCACAATACCGGGGCGCAATTCGTCTTCTCCCACATTTTTGATGTCAGGATATTTCGCAAGAAGCCCGTTTACTAAAGTTTGTTCATGAATTCCTTCGGCAGGATGCACAACTAATCCTGATGGCTTATTTATTATAATATAATCGTCTGTTTCTTCCACAATATCAAACTTTATATCTTTATTCGCGGAAATATCTGGCACATCTTTTTCTGTTTTTTCAATTTCAATAATATCCCCAATCGCGGGTTTGAAATGTGCGTTCTGTTTTTCGCCATTCACCGTAACTGAGCCGGTTTTAATTTGCTTTTGGAGAAATGAGCGCGACAAATTAGGCAGTTTTTCTGCTATGAATTTGTCTAAACGGTCTATTTTATCTGATTGTTGTACTTGAATTTTCATACTTTTAGATATTCCAAAGCCTCTTGTTTTGATTTTAATTCTCCGGATAATTGTTTTTGGCGAACTTCATCAAGAATGTGCCCAATTCGCTCAGATGGCTTTAGAGAAAGCGTTTCCATAACATCATGCCCTGTTATAAGTGGTTTGGCAAGTTTTTTGCCATGGGATTTGGTTTGCTTTTTAATATCAGCG